>JBJEMO010000149.1:0-10933 GCA_051879715.1 Bilifractor sp. | reverse complement strand
GTCAAAGTCAGGAATACGGATGACAACCGGCTTTGCACCGCCCTTGAAATACGGTCCTACCGGTGTGACCAGGATACGGAACATATATTCCTCAGCAGGTTTAACGCCGATGACTGCATTATAACCGAACATATACGGACGGATATAAAGTGTAGCACCTGACCCGTAAGGCGGAACCCAGTCAGCATTTGCCTTTACAACCTGTTCAACAGCTTCCACAAAACGATCAACCGGGAACGGCGGCATTTCCAGGCGTTTGCAGGAATCATACATACGCTGCGCATTCATGTCCGGGCGGAAGCAGACTACCTTATTGTCCTTAGTCCTGTATGCCTTGAGTCCCTCAAAGCAGGACTGGGAGTACTGCAGAACCGCAGCACATTCACTCATGGTGACCGTATGGTCCTTCGTCAGCTTTCCCTCATCCCATTTGCCATCCTTATACATGGAAACATAGCTGTAATCTGTCTCTCTGTAGTTAAAATCCAGGCTTCCCCAGTCAATATCTTTTGTAGCCATTGATTTTTCCTCCTAAAAATAGTCTGTTGCTATTATACACCAAAATTTTATTTTGCAAACAGAAAAAGCAAAATGTTTACCGTAAAGTGGTCCCGGTGGAAAATAATATACATTCTGTCAGTGCGTTATTCTGTACCCTCCCGCAATTTTCATAATGCAGTAAATTATTATTATTCTGTACCTTCTCTTTCGTCTTTCATAATACGGGATATTTCTGCGCTCATTTCCAGAAACTGCAGCATACGGTCATGTCCGAAGCGGTTCACGACCTTGAAGGTGAAATCCTCAACCCGCCGTTCATTATCCTCCAGCATATCAAGGCCGCGCTTTGTAATATTCACATATGTCCCCTTTGTTCCCTTTCCATCAAAGGTCCAGGTTACAAATCCGCGGTTCTTCAGAGTCTCTGCAATATGTGAAGTCTCATTGATCGGAAGCTCAAGCTTCTCTGCAAGCACGTTGAGATACATCTTCTTCTCTCCCTCGGGAAGATCCTTCACATAATCTCTGATGATATGAAGCGCCAGATATTCAGGCATCTTCAGGTTGTGCAGGAACTTCTGATTCTGCTCCTTGCCCAAAATATACCTGGAATAAATCAACTGTTCTGTCAGATCCCGCAGCTCATCCACGCTAATCTTCGCCATAACAGGATCGCTTATCGCTCCCTGCATGCCGTTTTTACGATCATTCTCCATATCTGTATTATCTCCTTTCTGCCGCCGGATTCGCACGCTGTGATTTCATCTGCACTGCATCATCCATGCAACGCCCTCTGTGCTTTCCGCCGGAACTGGAATAAGCATAACATAAAAACCGGAAGTCCTCCATATAGAAAATGAAGGGCTTCCGGAATACATCTGAAGCAGATCATTTCAATACCATTGAAACAGAAACATTCTACTCCTGATCGCGATTACCGGTATCAACCGGTATTACTCATCCAGCTTTGTAATTTTACCTGCTCTTGCCTCAACCTGTGCCTTCTGGATCTCCGCAGGTGCCTGCTCATATCTGGCGAATTCATAGGAGAATTCACCGGCACCACCAGTCATGGAACGGAGTGTATTCGAGTAGCCTTTCAGCTCAAGCTGCGGCACCTCAGCTTCCACTTCCGTCTTTCCCTTTCCGACAGGTGTCATGCCGAGTACGCGCCCGCGCCTCTTATTCAGGTCACCCATGATATCCCCTGTGAAGGATTCCGGTGCAACAACCTTCAGATCCACAACCGGCTCAAGAAGAACCGGGTCCGCTTTCATAAATCCATCCTTGAACGCCATAATCGTGGCAGTCTTGAATGCCATCTCAGAGGAATCAACAGGATGGTAGGAACCATCATACAGGACAGCCTTTACTCCGACAACAGGATATGCTGCAAGAGGCCCGGACTGCACGGATTCTGCAAGTCCCTTCTCCACTGCCGGGAAATAGTTCTTCGGCACGGAGCCTCCCACAACCTCTTCCTCAAACACATATGGTGTATTCAGATCACCCGAAGGCTCAAAACGCATCTTTACATGACCATACTGTCCATGTCCGCCGGACTGCTTCTTGTACTTGGCATCCACATCGGATTTCTTCCGGATTGTCTCACGGAAAGCCACCTTCGGATCGGAAAGCTCGATGTCTACCTTGTATCTGTCTTTCAGTTTTGCCGCAATTACCTCAATATGCTGCTCACCGATGCCGTAGATCAGGGACTGGTGGTTGGCGGAATCATTGACCACCTTCATGGTAAGATCCTCCAGCTGCAGACGGGAAAGACCCTGTGCAATCTTGTCCACATCATTCTTATTCAATGCTTTGTACCTTCTGGCTGTATAGGGCCTGGAAACCGCAACAGGGCCATAATCTACCGGATGGATTCTGGTCGCCAGAGAGTCTCCGGTCTTTGCGTCTCCGAGCTTGGCGATAGCACCGATATCACCCGCATGCAGCTCAGGCACCTCTACGGGCTTGCTGCCAACCATAACGTAGAGCTTACCGATCTTCTCCTCGGAATCCCTGGTTACGTTGTACAGGGTATCATTTGCCTTGAGTACGCCGGAGCATACCTTGATGACGGAATATTTGCCCAGGAACGGATCTGCGATGGTCTTCCAGATTGTCGCGCTCTTCGGGCCTGTGAAATTATAGTCTGCATTGAAGACATCATTGCTGCCGCGATCAAGTCCGGCACGTTTTCTCCTGGACGGATCCGGGAAATATTCTACAATATCATCCAGCAGGATCTTGACACCCTGAAGATTGATCGGAGAACCCATGCACACCGGAACCATATCGCCGGACCCGACATTCATTGCCAGCGCTGCGCCGATCTCGGCGATGGAGAATTCCTCTCCATTGAAATAACGGTCCATCATCTCTTCGCTGGTCTCCGCTACAGACTCGAGCAGAGCATCTCTATATTCAGAGAGGTGATCCTGCAGATAGTCCGGGACAGGAATCTCCTCTTTTTCATTCTTATTTATATATCTGCGCCCCTTGTTCTTGACAATATTTACATAACCGATGAACTTTCCATCCTTACGGATCGGCATATGCAAAGGTGCAATCTTCTTGCCATAAAGCTCCTGCAGTTTGAGAACAACATCACGATAGGACACATCATCAATATCCATATCCGTGACAAAAATCATGCGGGGCAGATTATAACGATCGCAGAGTTCCCATGCCTTCTGTGTTCCGACCTGCACGCCCGCTTTTCCGGAAACCACGATAACAGCCGCATCTGCCGCAGACGCAGCCTCCTCCGCCTCACCGACGAAATCGAAATAGCCTGGTGTATCCAGCACATTCACCTTGCATTTGTTCCATTCAATCGGAACAATGGATGTATTGATTGAGATCTTGCGTTTTATCTCTTCTTTATCATAATCACTGATTGTATTTCCGTCGTTAACACTTCCAAGACGGCTTGTAATACCGGAAAGATACGCCATACCTTCAACAAGCGTGGTCTTCCCCGCTCCGCCATGACCAAGTATAACGACGTTTCTGACCCTGTCAGTTCTGAATACCTCCATAAACATTCACCTCCAAATATTCAAGTCACACATTCAGGCTTAACGAAAAATAATTCTCGCTCTTCTCAATGTCATGGATATATTTTACTAAAATCAGCTGATATTATCAACCTTTTTGTGTCATTTATCCATATTTTGCGCGATTGAGTCTTTCTCTAATTCGTTATTATGCTTATTTTTTTACAGTTCACATGTCTGTCAGGAAGTGCAATTCCCATGCATTTCTTTGGAGTATTATGGTCAGAAACAGACCAATAAGAAGTGTCCTCCATGACTGGTCTTCGAGCGATATTTTTTTCGCACTGATTTTCCAGGGCACGCATGGTTCATTGACTTTTCTCTGCTGATTCAGTAGAATGTAGGCGTTGTTTTAGTACTTTGCCGTGCTGATGTGTGCCGGCTGTTTTGCTGTGAGGATTCTTTTTTATGACATGTATCGGTTTTATCGGCCTTGGTCTGATTGGAGGCTCTCTTGCCAGATCTATCCGGAAATTTCACCCGGATTTTCATATTGTCGCATACTCTCATACCCGCTCCACTCTGACCCAGGCCATAGAAGCAGAGGTTATTGATGAGGCCCTGGAGAAAAACGACCCCGGATTTGCCAAATGCGACTTTATATTTCTATGTGCACCCGTACAGACCAATATTACCTATTTCCCTTTTCTGAAGTCCGTCATGAAAAAAGACTGCATTCTCACAGATGTTGGTTCCGTCAAAGGTGAGACAACCAGTGCAGCCATACAGTCCGGTCTAGCCTCCAGCTTTATCGGCGGACATCCTATGGCTGGAACAGAGAAGACAGGATTTGCCAATTCCTCTGACTATCTTCTGGAAAACGCCTATTACTTCATTACGACAAACAATGAAACCAGCCAGGAGAAGGTACAGCGGTATACCGCTCTGATTTCGTCTATACGCGCTCTGCCCATTGTGGTTTCCGCAGCTGAACACGACTATATCGTTGCAGGTGTCAGCCATCTGGAGCATATCGTTGCTTCTTCCCTTGTAAACACCGTGAAAAGTATTGATACTGCGGACGAAAAAATGAAGCTGGTTGCTGCCGGAGGATTCCGGGACATCACGCGGATCGCCTCCTCCTCTCCGGTTATGTGGCAGCAGATCTGTCTGGCAAATCGCGAAGAAATCCTGAAGGTTCTGGACCGCTATATGCATATTCTTTACGATTTCCGTACAATGATCGATCAGCAGGATTCGGACGGGCTTTATCAGACCTTTTCTTCCTCAAAGGATTACCGCGATTCCATCGACGATATCCGCAGCGGCGCTGTTCCCCGGCAGTATCTGCTATATGTGGATATTTATGACGAACCGGGAGGTATTGCGACCATCACCACACTTCTTGCCATGAATCACATCAGTATCCAGAACATTGGTATCATTCACAACCGTGAATTTGAGGAGGGTGTACTCCGGATTGAATTTTACAACGAGGCATCCAGATATGCGGCTGAAGATATATTAAGAAAAAGGAACTACACCGTCCGGAAAAAGGCCTGAGCAAAGCTTCTCATATGGAAAGCATTGAATAAAAAATGCCTGAAAACTTAAAATAAACTACAATGGATGGAAAACGGATATACGAAAGGACAGTATCATGAAATTCTACCCGACAGATAAACCGCTTCATGGACAGCTGGATATACCGGGAGATAAATCCATTTCACATCGTGCTGTCATGTTTGGCAGCATTGCAAATGGTACTACAGAAATCACGCACTTTCTTCCGGGAGCAGACTGCCTGTCAACCATTTCCTGCTTTCGCAAAATGGGCATTAATATAGAGACCGATCCGGAGCATAAAGACCATGTGATCGTACACGGAAAAGGGCTTCACGGGCTCAGTGCTCCGGACACTATTCTGGATTGCGGAAATTCCGGAACAACAACGCGTCTGCTGGCCGGCATCCTGGCAGGTCAGGATTTCCCCTGCACACTCACAGGAGATGAATCGATACAGAAAAGGCCTATGCACCGTATTATAGATCCCTTAAGCAAGATGGGTGCCTGCATCACAAGTGAACGGGACAACGACTGCGCACCCCTGCAGATCATCGGTCAGCCACTGCATGGTATTACTTATCATACGCCGGTTGCATCCGCACAAGTCAAATCCTGCATCCTTCTTGCAGGACTTTATGCCGATTCTGCCACGACAGTGATTGAACCAGCACTTTCCAGAAATCACACTGAGATCATGCTGCGGCGCTTTGGAGCCGATCTCACCTCCGAGGGTCTGAAAGCTACTGTTCATCCGGGCAGTATACTGGAAGGGACCTCAGTCAACGTGCCCGGTGATATATCTTCAGCCGCTTATTTTCTTGCGGCCGCCTGCATGATCCCGGGATCCGAGATTGTACTGCGCCATGTGGGAACGAATCCGACCAGAGACGGCATTCTCCGCGTTATTCAGAATATGGGAGGCAGCATTACATATCGGAGGCTTTCCGCTGCAGGCGGAGAGCCAACCGCAAATCTTGAAGTCCGCTATACTCCACTGCACGGCACCGTAATCGAGGGGGATCTGATCCCAACCCTGATTGATGAGCTTCCGATCATTGCCGTCCTTGCCGCCAGCGCAGAGGGACAGACTGTCATCCGCAACGCAGAGGAACTGAAGGTCAAGGAATCCAACCGGCTCGATATTATCGTAGAAAACCTCTCCCGTATGGGTGTATCCGTGACCGGAACCGAAGACGGCATGATCATCGAGGGAGGAAAACCCCTTCATGGCGCCGTCCTGGACAGCCACCAGGATCACCGAATCGCAATGTCCTTCGCCATTGCTGCCCTCGTGGCAGATGGGGAGACAGAGATACAGCACGCAGAATGCGTTGATATCTCCTATCCGGGGTTCTATCATGACCTGAAAGCCCTGCTGTCATAACCGCAAGACTGATAGTATGATTTCATGGGCATATATCTTTTGACTCTGACATCATAATATAAAACAACAGCACATCTGCCAGAAAAATGCTTTCCCGCATCAGCTCTGGCAGATGTGTTTTTTTATCTGCTTTTTGTACATTTTACAAATATTATGCCATACTTTCCGAAATAACTGTTATAATGTATAGCGATGACCAGAGCAATATTTTTTTCTTTTTGTAACAATGCACATTTTATTTCAGGGAGGTTAGCGTAATGATCATACATAATGTCCATGATGCATCCTTTCGTCCTTATGGCAGGATCATCCATGACATTGACGTCTCCGGTATCATGGAGGCTCTGAAGAATACAGAATGTCCGGACGACCATACCATCTATGTTGCTTCGGACCCGTCTCTCGAGAACACTGATTCCGGAAAGGAAATGCAGCAGAAGGTTTATGGTGAACTTCCGGTGCAGATCGGATACTGCAACGGATATAATGTTTATCTGAACGCACTGGAATACCACCGTTCTTCCGAAATCAACATTGCGGAAAACGATCTGATTCTCCTGCTTGGAAAACAGCAGGACATCTCGGATGATTTTCACTATGACACTTCCAGGGTCGAGGCATTCCTTGTCCCCGCAGGAACGATCATCGAAGTATATGCGACAACACTGCATTATGCGCCCTGCAGTGTAATTGGGAAGCCATTCCGCTGTGTTGTAGTTCTTCCGAAAGGTACAAACACTGAACTGACGGCATCCCATGGTGGAGACAGTGAGGACAAGCTGCTCACCGCAGTCAACAAATGGCTCATTGCACACAAGGACGCAAAGATTGAAGGTGCTTTCAACGGACTGACCGGTGAAAATCTCCGGGTGGACTAAATGGCCGCTCCAGAACCAAAAACAGTTAAATGCACAGCATGTCTGAGTGTACAATTACTCGGTGAGTATCTGCTCAGAGAATATCAGAATATTGCATGAGGAGAAACTCACCTGATCAAAAATAGCACAGATACTTACAGAGACTTCGTTTTTTTAGAAGTTTTGTCTGTTATCAGTAATCATGGAGGTATTGAAAATGAATAATATTCCTGTTGTGAAAATCGGCATTGTCGGCGTCAGCCGTGACTGCTTCCCTGCAAGCCTGACTCTTGACCGCCGGAAGGCACTTGTCGAAGCCTACAAGGCAAAATATAACGCTGCGGATATCTATGAATGTCCGATTACGATCATTGAAAGCGAAACGGATATGATGAATGCACTCAAGGATGTAAAGAACGCCGGATGCAATGCGCTCTGTATCTTCCTTGGCAACTTTGGTCCGGAAATTTCTGAAACCATGCTGGCCAAATACTTTGATGGTCCGGTCATGTTCTGTGCTGCAGCTGAGGAGACCCAGAATAATCTGAAAGGCGGACGCGGAGACGCTTACTGTGGCATGCTGAACGCGAGCTACAACCTGGCACTGCGCAATGTGAAAGCCTACATCCCGGATTCTCCGGTCGGAGATGCCGATGATCTTGCCGACAGAATCCACGAATTCCTCCCGATTGCAAGAGTATCCATTGGTCTGAACAATCTGAAAATCATTTCCTTCGGACCGAGACCATCCAACTTCCTTGCCTGCAATGCTCCGATCAAGCAGCTTTACAATCTGAACGTAGAAATCGAAGAGGAATCCGAGCTTGACCTCTACGAGTCCTACACCAAGCATGCAGATGACGAGAGGATTCCTTCTGTCGTAGAGGATATGTCAAAGGAAATGGGCTATACCGAGGCGAACAGACCAGCCATGCTTCCAAAGCTTGCACAGTATGAGCTCACACTGCTCGACTGGGCCGAGTCCCATAAGGGATGCAAGGAATATGTGGCACTTACCACAAAGTGCTGGCCCGCATTCCAGGATATGTTCCGCTTCGTTCCCTGCTATGTAAACAGCCGTCTGATGAAGAAAGGCATCCCGGTAAGCTGTGAGGTCGATATCTATGGTACACTGTCCGAGTACATCGGTCTTTGCCTGAGTCAGGATGAGGTTACACTGCTCGACATCAACAACTCCGTACCAAAGGATATGTACAAGGAAAGTATCGAGGGTAAATTCGATTATAACTGGAAATTCAGCGATACCTTCATGGGCTTCCACTGCGGCAACACCTGCTCCAACAAGCTGACAAATCCGCATCTCGCTTATCAGGCAATCATGGCCAATACCCATCCAAAGGAGTGGTGCGACGGCACGATCGAGGGTGATATTGTTCCGGGTGACATCACCTTCTACCGTCTGCAGTCCACTGCAGACAACAAGCTCCGCGCATATGTTGCCCAGGGTGAGGTGCTTCCGGTTGCCACAAGATCCTTTGGATCCATCGGTGTTTTTGCAATTCCGGAGATGGGACGCTTCTATCGCCACTGGCTGATCGAAAAGAACTTCCCTCACCATGGTGCTGTAATGTTCGGACATTATGGAAAGGTTCTCTACGATACACTGAAGTTCATCGGCGTACCTGTTGAAGAGATCGGCTACAATCATCCGGCCGGGGATCGCTACGAGGATGAAAATCCTTTTGCTTAAAGAATTACTGCGCGGATAAAATCCTTTTGCTCAAAAAATTGCTGTGAGGATAAAATCCTTTTTCAAAACCAGAACGACTGCAGGGCGGCGGACCACTCTTCCGCCGCCCTGTTTTTTCATTTAAGCTTTATGAAAAGCTGCCTGTAAATTTTCTTTGTGAAATAGTGCAGGTGCTAAGGGTCTGACAAGGCCCCTGCTGCATGCAGGCATAGACAGGAGGAAACGTTATGTATTTTATTGGAATTGACCTCGGGACATCAGCCGTCAAGCTTCTTCTGATGGATTCGGAGGGAAATATTGTCAATATCGTGAGCCGGGAATATCCTCTTTATTTCCCGCATCCGGGATGGTCTGAGCAGAAGCCTGAAGACTGGTATCGGGAATCCATGGAGGGCATGCGTATACTCACCAAGGATATCGACCGCAGTGAGATTGCAGGCATCAGCTTTGGCGGCCAGATGCACGGACTAGTCATCCTGGACGACAAAGACCAGGTCATCCGTCCCGCAATTCTATGGAATGACGGACGTACCCAGGAGGAAACCGACTACCTGAACCACACCATCGGGGAGGACAAGCTCGCCGCGTATACTGCAAATATCGCCTTTGCAGGCTTCACTGCTCCGAAAATCCTGTGGGTCCGCAAGCATGAACCGGATAACTTCCAGAAAATCAGCAAGATCATGCTTCCCAAAGATTACCTGGCTTACATGCTTTCCGGAAGCTTCTGCACAGACCTTTCAGATGCATCCGGAATGCTTCTCGTGGATGTAAAAAACAGGTGCTGGTCACCGGAGATGCTTGAAATCTGTCAGATCAGGGAATCCCAGCTTCCAAAGCTTTATGAGAGCTATGATGTCGTTGGAACACTGAAAGCATCTGTCGCCGATGAACTCGGCTTTCCGCATGATGTAAAGATCATCGCAGGTGCAGGTGATAACGCCGCATCCGCCGTCGGAACAGGAACAGTAGGCAATGAGATGTGCAATCTGTCCCTTGGAACCTCCGGCACACTTTTTATCTCAAGCAGCCGTTTTGTGGATACGCCAAACCATGCACTGCATTCCTTCTGCCATGCAGACGGCCACTATCATCTGATGGGATGCATGCTCAGTGCGGCTTCCTGCAACAAGTGGTGGAATGAGGAAATTCTGCTCACTAAGGATTACGCAAAGGAGCAGGCATCCATCGACCATCTGGGAGAAAACGATGTCTTTTATCTTCCCTACCTGATGGGTGAGCGGTCGCCGCACAACGACCCGTCCTGCAAGGCTGCCTTTATCGGAATGCGCATGGACACAACAAGAAGTGAGATGACACAGGCTGTCCTGGAGGGTGTGGCCTTCGGCCTCCGCGACTCTCTGGAAATCGCCAGAAGCCTCGGACTTCATGTGACGCGTTCCAAGATCGTAGGTGGCGGTGCAAAGTCAAAGCTCTGGATGAAGATCTGTGCAAATGTCATGAATCTGACCCTTGATGTGCCTGCAGTACAGGAAGGTCCTTCTCTGGGCGGTGCAATGCTTGCCGCTGTCGGATGCGGTGTATTCTCCTCTGTTGAGGATGCTGCGTCAAAAATCATCCGGATCACTGACAGCATCCAGCCTGATCCGGTCCTGACGGAAAAGTACGAGGAGAAGTATCGAAAATTCCAGAAGTACTACCCTGCTCTTAAGGGTCTGTTCTGATATCATGCGTATAGACGTAATCGAAAAATCGTAATCATAAAAGCAGCAGCCACAGATGTTCTGAACACCTGTGGCTGCTGCTTTCTTCTCTACAATATCCGATAATATTAATAACCTATCGGTAATTCACTATCGGTAATCAACCTGAGTTTACGCCTTCTTGGCAAGCTCTGCCTTGATATCTGCTGTCAGCTTCGGAACGATCTTGTTCAGATCTCCGACAATGC
>JBJEMO010000148.1:0-1672 GCA_051879715.1 Bilifractor sp. | reverse complement strand
GAAGCCGTAAGATCCTGGGCAGATTCCATGGAATCTGGGCTAACTGTATCGGCGCACTGCTTGGCACGGTAACGCCGTTCTGCTCGTGCTCATCTATTCCGCTTTTTATTGGCTTTACCAGCGCAGGGCTTCCGCTTGGCGTGACCTTTTCTTTTCTGATTTCGTCGCCGATGGTGGATTTGGGAAGCCTGCTGCTTCTGATGAGTATTTTCGGAACAAAGGTGGCTGTGATCTATGTCGTTTTGGGACTCATTATCGCTGTCGCAGGCGGCACATGGATTGAGCACCTGCATATGGAGAGATACGTTGAAGAGTTTATTTATCAAAGCAACAGCGTGGTAAACATTGAATCTCCGGAGCTGACCTTTAAGGATCGGCTTATCTATGCGAGAGATCAGGTTGTTTCAACGTTTAAGAAAGTATTTCCTTATATCCTGATTGGCGTCGGGATCGGCGCGGTAATTCATAACTGGATCCCGGAGGGCGTGGTGGAGAAAGTTCTTGGAGATGGGAATCCGCTGGGTGTGATATTGGCCACGGTCATCGGAATTCCTATGTATGCAGATATCTTCGGAACGATTCCAATTGCAGAGGCGCTGCTGTCAAAAGGTGCTCTTCTCGGTGTTGTGCTCTCGTTTATGATGGCGGTGACAACGCTTTCGCTCCCGTCACTGATTATGCTGCGGAAAGCTGTGAAGCCGAAGCTTCTGGCAACGTTTATTGCAATCTGTACCGTTGGTATTATGATCGTGGGTTATTTCTTTAACTTTATACAACCTTTCATTATCTGAGGGATTTGAAGGAGGAATCGTTATGGCAAGGACCTGGTATCCGGTTATTGACTATTTGCTTTGTGCAGAGTGTGGCACCTGCAGCGGGATGTGTGCACATGGCGTTTATGATCTGGCAGCCGCACCGACTCCGAGAGTGATTCATCCGGAGAACTGTGTAGATCACTGTCATGGCTGTGGCATCCGGTGCTCTGTTGGAGCGATTACATATGTGGGTGATGATACCGGATGGATACCTCCGGCAAGAGGCGGGAAGACAAATGGGACAGCAGGCGGGTGCTGCGGCAGTGTGATGGAAGAAACGGATAAAAAGAATTGTGGCTGCGGATGCGGCAATAATTAGTAGCGGAAGGAGAAATGAAAATGGTATTATTTGGAAAAAAGAAAGAAAACAAGGAGGAAGCAGTGAAGGCAAAGTGCTCCTGCGGTAAAACAGCTGCTGATATAGTCCAGGAAGAAAAGTTAAGGATAGTGGGCAAAGCAGGACTGAAGACAGGGGATGTTTTGACAATCAAAATCCTGGGTTCCGGGTGTAAAAATTGCCAGACGCTTCTACAAAATACAAAAGACGCAGTATCTGCAATGAGCGATCCGGCAAAGATTGAATACATCACGGATATGAAGGAAATCGCAAAGTATGGTGTGATGCGTATGCCCGCTCTGGTGGTGGGAGAGCAGGTCGTTTCCATGGGAAAAGTTTTGAAAGCGTCTGATATACAGAAACTGTTAAATAAGCTAGGACTCGCATGACATAATAAAAGATAAGTAAGGTCACGCATGACATAAAAGATAAGCAAGGTCACGAATGACATAACAGAAAGGATAGACATCAATGGAAACAAAACAGCGGGCTGGTATCAGCTTTTTTCAGAAATATCTGA
>JBJEMO010000147.1:0-10993 GCA_051879715.1 Bilifractor sp. | reverse complement strand
GCGAAAGAGACTGGCTGGGCTTTCGAAGGCAACAGGTATGAGCACGGGTCACGCGCAGCGGGACGGAAAGTGCGAATACCTGTAGGATTGCGGAAGCTGCGCAGCAGTGGAGCAATCCGCAGCTTATACAGTAAACAGACTAAAAGAGCTCTTCGAAAACACAGACAGGCTCGTCGCACGCGAAGCGCGCGAAAGAGACTGGCTGGGCTTTCGAAGGCAACAGGTATGAGCACGGGTCACGCGGCTGGAGGAAAAGTGCATGAAATATTTTTATACCGGAAGGGTCCGCTTCAGTGAAGTGGACGATAAGCTTTCCATGACCCCATATACGCTTCTGAATTATTTTCAGGACACGGCTACCTTTCATGGTGAGGATGTGGGTCTTGGAATTGCGCACAACAGAGAACAGAACGTGGCCTGGATGATTGCAGATATGCAGGCACATATATTCCGCTTTCCCCGCTTTAATGAGGAGATACGGGTCGGCACATGGTCTCATGGATTCCACAAAATCGTGGCTTCCCGTGATTTCTCTGTAGAGGACCATGACGGAGAGGCTCTTGCAATCGCCACATCAGACTGGGTTCTGATGAATATGGTTTCCGGTACGCCGGAGATCATTCCGCAGGAGCAGATCGATGGCTATGGGCCGAATCCGGATTGGAAGTTTACGGAGAATCTGGGGAAACGAAAGATTCATATGCCGAATACCGGTGAGGAAAAGAAAAGAATCGTGATCCGGGAAGAGCATCTGGATATCAACGGGCATATGAATAATGCACAGTACATCCGTCTTTCCAGACGTTTCCTGCCAGATGACTTTACAGTACATTATCTGCGGGTGAACTGGGTCCGGCAGGTTAAGCTGGGGGATACAATCGTCCCGGTAGCTGCCTTTGAGGATGGCCGGTATTATGTGGAGTTTTTGGATTTGCAGGGAGAAAGGTATTTTATCTCTGAGTTTCAGTAAAACTGTGGAAATGGAAATTAAAGAATATATGAAGGTACAGGAAGACTGAGCTCATAGAGAAACAGGGATTACAGAAAGGACGGAAAAGCATGCTGGAAATAGGAAAAAGACAGGTATTACGGGTGCTGAAAAGACAGGATTTTGGTGTTTATCTCTCTGATGATCCGAAGGCAGGGCGAGATGAACAGGTGCTCCTTCCCGCAAAGCAGGTGCCTGAGGGGGCGGAGATCGGTACTGCCATTGAGGTGTTTCTGTACCGGGATTCACAGGACAGGCTGATTGCGACGACAAGAGAGCCTAAGCTGGAGCTGGGACAGACAGCAGTATTGAAGGTGAAGGAGGTTACCCGCATCGGAGCGTTTCTTGACTGGGGACTGGAGAAGGATCTGCTCCTTCCCTTCCATGAACAGACTGCCAAGGTTGCAAAGGGCGAGGATGTGCTGGTGGCCCTGTATGTGGACAAGAGCGGACGTCTGTGCGGAACGATGAAGGTCTACCATTATCTGCAGACAGATTCTCCTTATAAGGCCGGTGATGTCGTGATGGGACGTGTCTACGAGATCAGCAGGAATTTTGGCGTTTTTGTAGCGGTTGATGATAAGTATTCAGCCTTGATTCCGAGGAAGGACGCACAGGGAGCATTCCGTCCGGGAGATCTTCTCCATTTGCGGGTTACGCAGGTGAAGGATGATGGTAAGCTTACGGTTTCGCCGAAGCAGAAGGCGTATCTACAGCTGAATGTGGATGCTGAGGAGATTGAGAAGGAAATCCGGGAAGAAGGCGGTGTGCTTCCCTTCGATGATAAGGCGGCCCCGGAGCTGATCGACCGGAAATTCGGTATTTCCAAGGCTGCGTTCAAGCGTGCGGTCGGACACCTTCTGAAGGAGGGAAAGATACGTATCGAGGATGGTCAGATTTATCTGACCAGGCAATAAGGGTGGAAAGGTGAAGCGAAGCAGAGGGTAGTTCTGCTGAATCAGTACAGTGAAGGAGGACCAGACCTGCATGAGTTTTGTTCATTTACACGTTCACACAGAGTACAGCCTGCTGGATGGATCCAACAAGATCCGGGATTATGTGTCCCGTGTGAAGGAACTGGGTATGAATGCAGCAGCAATTACCGATCATGGTGTCATGTATGGCTGTATTCAGTTTTATAAGGAGTGCGTGGCACAGGATATTAAACCGATCCTCGGCTGCGAGGTCTATGTGGCTCCCGGCTCGAGATTTGACCGGGAGGCCGGGGCGAACGAGGACAGGTACTACCATCTGATTCTGCTTGCGGAGAATCTGGAGGGCTACCATAACCTGATGAAGATTGTCAGCAAGGGATTCACTGAGGGATTTTATTATAAGCCAAGAGTGGATCTGGAGGTGCTGCGGGAATATCACACAGGTATCATCGCGCTTTCTGCCTGTCTGGCTGGTGAGGTCGCCACAAATCTGGCCAGAGACAGGTACCAGGAGGCAAAGAAGGCTGCCCTGCGGTATGAGGAGATATTCGGGAAAGGAAATTTTTTCCTGGAATTGCAGGATCATGGAATTCCGGTTCAGAGGACGGTAAATACACAGCTGATGCGGATGAGCGAAGAAACCGGCATCGGACTTGTGTGCACGAATGACTGCCATTACACCAGGGCGGAGGATGCGGATGCCCATGATATTCTTCTGTGTATCCAGACCGGCAAAAAGGTGAGCGATGAAAACCGTCTGCGCTATGAGGGAGGACAGTACTATGTGAAGTCCGAGGAGGAAATGCAGGCGCTGTTTCCCTATGCGAGGCAGGCACTGGAAAATACACAGAAAATCGCGGACCGCTGCAGTGTGGAAATCAGGTTCCATGATCTGAAGCTGCCGGAATATCAGGTGCCGGAGGGCTTCACGTCCTGGACGTACCTGAGAAAGCTCTGCTATGACGGTGCGAACCGGCTGTATCAGCCACTCACGCAGGAGATTAAAGACCGCCTGGAGTATGAGCTGAATACCATCCGCACAATGGGTTACGTAGACTATTTCCTGATCGTATGGGATTATGTACATTTTGCCAAGGAGCATGATATTCCCGTGGGTCCGGGGCGAGGCAGCGCAGCGGGCAGCATCGTTTCCTATACAATGGGCATCACGGAGCTCGATCCGCTGAAGTATGATCTTCTCTTTGAGCGCTTTCTGAACCCGGAGAGAGTCTCCATGCCGGATATTGATGTGGATTTTGGCTTTGAACGACGGCAGGAGGTCATTGACTATGTCGTCAGAAAGTATCACAAGGACAGGGTAGTTCAGATTGTCACCTTTGGAACTATGGCTGCCAGGAATGCGATCCGGGATGTGGGCCGTGTCATGGACCTTCCCTATGCGCTCTGTGACAGTACGGCCAAGATGATACCGAATGAGCTGAACATCACCATCGACAAGGCGCTGACCATGAATCCGGATCTGAAGAAGCAGTATGACTCGGACGAGCAGGTGCATCACCTGATCGATATGGCGAGAAAGCTGGAGGGTCTGCCACGTCACACATCTATGCATGCTGCGGGTGTTGTCATTTCCTCAAAGCCTGTAGATGAATTCGTGCCGCTTCAGAGGGCGGCAGACGGAACCATCACAACCCAGTACAATATGACAGAGCTGGAGGAGCTGGGCCTTCTGAAAATGGATTTCCTGGGTCTGCGGACACTGACGGTTATCCAGGATGCTGCCAACATGGCGCAAAGGCGGACGGGTCAGGAGATTGACCTGCGCAGGATAGATTACAACGATCCTGCGGTCATGCAGATGATCGGCGAAGGAAAGTGCGAGGGCGTTTTCCAGCTTGAATCCGCAGGTATGACGAGCTTCATGAAAGAACTGAAGCCGACTTCGCTGGAGGATATCGTTGCCGGTGTGGCACTGTACCGTCCCGGTCCTATGGATTTTATTCCGGACTATATCAAGGGCAAAAAACATCCGGAGCTGGTCCGCTACGACTGCCCGCAGCTTGAGCCGATTCTGAAATCTACCTATGGCTGCATCATCTATCAGGAGCAGGTCATGAATATCGTGCGGTCGCTGGCAGGATATTCCTATGGGAGCGCGGACCTTCTCAGGCGAGCCATGTCCAAGAAGAAGATGCATGTGATGGAGGAGGAGCGCCATAATTTTGTCTATGGCAATGAAGAAAAGCATATTCCCGGCTGCATCAGGAACGGCATAGACGAGCAGACCGCCAACCGGATTTACGATGAGATGATCGATTTTGCGAAGTATGCGTTCAATAAGAGCCATGCTGCCTGCTATGCCGTGGTTACCTTTCAGACCGCATGGCTGAAGCATTATTATCCGGTTGAGTTCATGGCTGCACTGATGACCTCTGTGATTGATAACCCGGGAAAATGCTCGGAGTATATTCTGCACTGTAAGAGCATGGGCATTGAAATCCTGCCGCCCGATATCAATAAGAGCGAGGGCAGTTTTTCTGTAGAAGATGGAAAGATCCGCTATGCGCTCTCGGCGGTAAAGGGCATCGGAAGGCCTGTCATGGAAGCCATTGAGGCAGAACGTGCTGTAAACGGTCCGTTCAAGAGCCTGCGCGATTTCTGTCAGAGACTTTCCGGAAAAGAGGTAAACAAGCGCACACTGGAGAGCTTCATCAAGGCTGGAGCTTTTGACACGCTCGGCGGGACCCGCAAGCAGTATATGCAGGTGTACAGCATGATACTGGATCAGGTGAACCAGGACAAGAAGAGCAATATGACCGGACAGATGAATCTGTTTGACTTTATGGGAGAGGATTCCAGAGCGCAGTTTGAGATTCATCTTCCGGATGTCGGGGAATTCGACAAAGAAGAGAAGCTGGCGATGGAGAAAGAGGTGACCGGTATTTATATCAGTGGCCATCCTCTGGAACAATATGAGGAAAAGTGGAGGAAAAATATCAGCGCCGTCTCAACGGACTTTATTCCCGATGAGGAAACTGGTATTCCGAAGGTCAGGGACGGAAACCGTGTGACCGTCGGGGGCATGCTCACCGCAAAGACAGTCAAGTACACAAAGAATAACCAGGTCATGGCATTTCTGACACTGGAGGACCTGCTGGGGTCCGTGGAGATCATTGTATTCCCGAAAAGCTATGAACAGTATTCCGGCCTGCTTGGGGAAGAAGCGAAGGTATTTATCCGTGGCAGGGTTTCCGTGGAGGCCGACCGGCCAAGCAAACTGATTCTGGAGCGTGTGATTCCTTTCTCCGAGGTGCCCTCTGAGATCTGGATCCAGTTTCCGGATAAGGATACCTATGAAAAGCAGGCACAGGAAATCGAAGACATTGCCGCCGCTTTTCGCGGAAGTGACCGCCTTATTGTGTATCTGAAAAAGGAACGGGCAATGAAGCGCCTGAACTGTTTTGCAGACGCACAGAATGCAGATGGCATTCTCGTCACTTTGAAGCAAAAATACGGTAACAGCAATGTTAAAGTCGTTGAAAAGAACATTGAAAAGCAATAAGATATGCATTAAAATATAAAATGTTCGGTTAAGGAAGAAAAATCTTCAGAAAATCTTCAATATTTAATCATATGCAAGATCGGAAGAATTCGTCAGCAATGGATTCATTCTTCATGAACCGTGCAGGAGTATCGTCACAGAGCGTAATATTCTAATACATTTTGTGTGTGGAATCGGAGGAACGATAATGGCAGAGAATAAAGTCAAAACAATAGGCATCCTTACCAGCGGCGGCGACGCACCGGGTATGAATGCGGCAGTTCGTGCAGCAACACGCCGTGCGATCGGCAAAGGACTTAAGGTAAAGGGCATTCTGAAGGGATATGAGGGATTGATCAACGAGGAGATTGTAGACCTGAATGCCAAGGACGTATCTGATATTATCGGAAAGGGCGGTACGATTCTTTATTCAGCCCGCTGTGCCGAGATGCGTACGGATGAGGGAATTGACAAAGCGGTAGCTACCTGCGGCAAATATGGAATCGACGGGCTGGTTGTCATCGGCGGTGACGGTTCCTTTGCTGGTGCGCAGAAGCTTGCCGATAAGGGCATCAATGCAATCGGTGTACCTGGAACCATTGATCTGGACATTGCCTGTACAGAATATACCATCGGCTTTGACACGGCTGTGAATACAGCTATGGAGGCGATTGATAAGGTCCGTGATACCTCCACATCTCATGAGAGATGCTCTATTATCGAGGTCATGGGACGTAACGCGGGATATATCGCGCTGTGGTGCGGCATTGCATCCGGTGCGGAGGATGTTCTGCTTCCTGAGAAATATGATTACGATGAGCAGACAATCATCAATCACATCATCGAGACACGTAAGAAGGGCAAGAAGCATCACATCATCATCAACGCTGAGGGAATCGGCCATTCTCAGGCTATGGCAAAGCGTATTGAAGCTGCCACAGGAATCGGTACCCGTGCCACTATTCTTGGCCATATGCAGCGTGGAGGAAGCCCGAGCTGCAAGGACAGAATGTATGCGACCATCATGGGTGCATATGCTGTTGATCTGCTTATTGCAGGCAAGACCAAGAGGGTTGTTGCATACAAGAATGGGCAGTTCGTTGATTTCGATATCAATGAGGCTCTGGCAATGAAGAAGTCTCTGTCTGAATATGAGGTAGAGCTTGCGAAGACCCTTTCCTATAACTATGTTATGAAGTAATCTGCCATGATTACCAGTGCGTCGAATGCTCAGGTCAGACGAGTCATCCTGCTGAATACAAAGGCGAAAGCCCGCAGAGAAGAAGGGTGCTTCGTGGCAGAGGGCCTGAAGCTTTTCAGAGAGACCCCGGAGGAGCTTCGTGAAAAGGTATTTGTATCGGAATCCTTTGCCTCGGATCATCCGGATGACCTGTTAAAAGTAAAAGAGACAGATTCTGAGATTGTCTCTGACAATGTCTTCGAAAAAATGTGTGACACAAAAAGCCCCCAGGGGATTCTGACCATAGCCAGGATGCCAGAATATTCCAGAGAGCAGCTGCTGGGAAGCAGACATAGAAAGCCTCTGGTATTGGTGCTGGAAGACGTGCAGGATCCCGGTAATGTCGGTACGATTCTCCGTACGGCTGAGGGCGCGGGTGTCACAGGCATTTTTCTCAGCAGCAGGACAGCTGATGTCTTTGCCCCGAAGGTGATCCGCTCCACCATGGGATCGATTTACCGCGTTCCCTTCTGCAGGGAGGAGAATCTTCTGGAAGTCTGTGACTGGATGAAGGAGAGGCAGATCAGGATTTTTGCTTCGCATCTGCAGGGAACCAATACCTATCGTGGAGAGTCCTACACAGGTGGTACGGCGTTTCTGATTGGCAATGAGGGCAACGGACTTGGCGATGAGCTTGCCGGAAAGGCAGATGTCCGGATCAGGATCCCGATGGAGGGAAGAGTTGAATCCCTGAATGTTGCTGTTGCATCAGCGCTCCTGATGTATGAGGCACATAATCAGAGGGAGGAACAGGGGCCTTCCTGATTTTCGAAATTATAATATTCTAATTGAGGTCATCACATCAGAGCTGGTGTGATGACCTCGATTTTTGTTTCACGCAGTTCCAGTCTTCATGTCTTTAAATTGTCGTTCACATAGTTCCGGTCTTCAAGTTCTCTATTTTTTGTTCACATAGTTCCGGTCTTCAAGTCCGCAAATCATTGTTCATACAGGTCAATTCCGTAAAACATGTTTCTGACACAACTTTACTGTAAACTGCTTCTAAAAGTGCGATAGTTACACTTTTAACTGTCAGTTATGGTATGATACATCTCGTTTATTTTCTGAACAGAATATAAAAATATCTATAATAAAATATAAAAAATCGAAAAAATCGAAAAAATCAAACAATATCCCCCTTGAGTGCTCTGGAAAACTTGACATGCAATACATGCGATGCTATAATTTCGAACCTGTAATTACGCAAATATGTAACAATAATTAACATATTTGAAATAAATGCAAATTTGTTTTTACTTTGAATCTGCAACATCAATGAGGGGAGAGAAATAGCAGCTCGCGTTTGATTCAAAGTGCCTGTTTTACGAGGAGGATTTTTATGATCAATAAGAAGAAAGCCCTGACTGTTGCCGGATGTATTCTCTCTCTGTCAGCAGTCATGTGTGCACCGGTTTATGCAGACACCAATGCAACTGTTTACAACAATCCTTTTGATACGAATAACTGGACAGACAAAGCTGTAGCAGATCTGAGCAGTACGGAGGGTTATACACTGGTCCGGAGCGAGGCGGATTCAGCTGGCTCCTGTGTAGGTGTGCTCACTTCCGGTGCACTTGTAACGGTGGAGGGTGAGGAGAATGGCTGGACAAAGATTTCTTCGGGAAATGTTGAAGGGTATGTCCGTTCTGATCTTCTCCTTTCCGGCGCAGAAGCTGAAGCAGAGTATCTTGCTGAGAATACTGTGTATGGCACGGTGATCGGTGAGGGTACACCGATGTACGCGCAGGAGAGTACGGACAGCAGCGTTATTATGACATTGGAGGACAGGGCCGGGGTCACGCTGATCAGCGCAGATCAGGGATGGTTCAAGGTTACGGCAGCCGGTCAGACCGGATATATCTCCACCGCAGCAGTATCGATCAATGCAGACATGCATGATGCGGAAACCCTTGAGACATTTGAGGCGTCAACAGGAATTACACCGGATACTACGACGGAAAAGGTCGATTCCAGTTTTTCTGATGAAGATGTGCAGCTGCTTGCCGCACTGATCCATTGCGAGGCTGGTGGGGAGAGTTATACCGGAAAGGTAGCGGTTGGAGCGGTTGTGCTCAATCGTGTCAACAGCTCTGCTTTTCCCAATACGATTTCAGAGGTGATTTATCAGAGCGGACAGTTCACACCGGCTTCTTCAGGTGCGCTTGCCAGCGCCCTGGCATCCGGCGTGGATGCTGACTGCTATGCAGCGGCAAAAGACGCTCTTGGTGGCGTGAACCCCGTTGGAAGCTGTCTTTACTTCCATGCGGGCGGTGGCAGCGGACTGACGATCGGCAATCAGACTTTCTACTAATGAGGCAAAATGGTTTATACAGCATATCTGGCCTTTAGATCGAAGGAGCGGTTTCTACCGCTCCTTCCTTGTTATTTCGGGGAGAATGATGTAGAATCAAGACATCTGACCGGCAAATATGACAGAAGCCGGTATCTGTATTTTTTAACCCGGATGATCAGGAGGGGGATTGAGATGAATTTGACAGGACGCAATTTTCTGACGCTTAAGGATTTTACACCGGAGGAGATTAATTATCTGCTGGATCTTTCAGAAAAGTATAAAGAGAAGAAGAAAAGAGGCGTTCAGGTTGACACACTCCGCGGTAAGAATGTGGCGCTGATTTTTGAAAAGACCAGCACGCGTACCAGATGTGCCTTCGAGGTTGCGGCACATGACCTCGGGATGGGAACGACATATCTGGATCCCTCGGGATCACAGATTGGCAAGAAGGAGAGTATTGCGGATACTGCGCGTGTACTCGGGCGTATGTTTGAGGGAATCGAATATCGTGGATTTGGTCAGGAAATTGTCGAGGAACTGGCCAGATATGCAGGAGTACCCGTATGGAATGGCCTGACCAACGAGTATCATCCGACGCAGATGCTGGCAGATATGCTGACCATCCGGGAACATTTTGGAAAGCTTAAGGGGTTGAAGCTGGCCTATCTGGGCGATGCCCGTTACAACATGGGGAATTCCTACATGGTTGTCTGCGCGAAGCTTGGAATGAAATACGTTGCCTGCGCACCTGAGAAGTATTTTCCGAGTGCAAAGCTTGTGTCTCAGTGTGAGAAGTGGGCAGAGGAAAACGGCGGATCCATTACGCTGACAGAGAATATCAATGTAGGTGTCAGAGATGCGGACGTTGTCTGCACGGATGTCTGGGTGTCCATGGGAGAGCCGGATGAGGTCTGGGAGGAGAGAATCAGGGACCTGTCGCCTTACAAGGTCACAAGTGACGTGATGCAGATGGCAGGGCCTGACGCTATTTTCCTGCATTGTCTGCCATCCTTCCATGATCTCGGCACCAAAATCGGAAAACAGATTCACGATAAATATGGCCTGGACGATATGGAGGTTACGGACGAGGTGTTTGAATCTCCGCAGTCACTGGTATTTGATGAGGCGGAGAACCGCATGCATACAATCAAGGCGGTTATGGCAGCTACGCTGGGTGCCGACAGAAACCTTTTGTAATAATATTGAATAAAAATATTATACATCCTATAAACAGGGCAGAATGGGACGGGTATTTTGGAAGAACAGACTGGTGTTTTTTTGAATCCGGAGCGTATTCTTCAGAAGCTGCGGACAGACAACTGGAGTATTCATTATAAGGAATCTGTTGATTCTACTAATAACTGGGCAAAGATTGAGGCAAGGAAGGGAGCTGCTTCCGGCAGTGTCTATCTTGCCGATACGCAGACGGCGGGAAAGGGAAGCCGTGGAAGATCCTGGGGATCTCCGGAAGGTACGTCTATCGCAATGAGTATGGTGCTCCGCCCCAGGATCGAGCTTTCCAGAGTACCGATGGTCACCCTGGTTCTTGGACTGGCAGCGGCGGATGGGATACGCGCTGCGTCAGATTCGGATATAGAAAACAGTATCAAGTGGCCGAATGATGTGGTCTGTGATGGCAGGAAGCTTTGCGGCATTCTCACAGAGATGGGCGGTGATGGGAAATTCATCGTGCCGGGAATCGGCGTGAATGTCAATGTGGACCATTTTTCAGAAGAGCTTGCAGATAAAGCAACTTCCATGTATATGCTGACAGGAAAGAAGTATGACCGTGATCTTGTGGCTGCAGAAATTCTGAACTATTTTGACAGATATTACAGGATTTTCCTGCAGACAGGTGACCTTGCGGGTATTATAGATCGTTATGAAAGTGTCCTTGCAAACCGGGGGAAAATGGTGAGGGTACTACAGCCTGATCATCCCTTCAATGGACTTGCGACCGGTATTGATAAGATGGGAAGACTTCTGGTACGCAGAGAAGACAATGGTGAAATGGAGAAGATTTTTGCCGGAGAGG
>JBJEMO010000146.1:0-11061 GCA_051879715.1 Bilifractor sp. | reverse complement strand
CCATGCGGAAGTCCAGTATTCTAATAATCCATCTGACCCCTCATCCGTTAAGACCATCGACAAAAACACCTATCATTATACCTTCGGTATTGACGCGGCATTGGATGGACAGTCTGGATACAACAAGACCACGGATGAGATCACAAAGGTAAAGAAAGACGGAACAAATAAAGATGGAAGTGTAAAGTATGCTCCTCTGGCTGGAGCGGTGTTTACACTCTATTCGGATGAAGCCTGCACCAATCCTGTGCAGAGAGATGGTGAAGATTACACATCCACTTCTGATGCGAACGGCCATTTCTCCTACGTGGGTCTGGATGAGGGAACCTATTACGTAAAAGAGACAACAGCTCCGAGGGGTTATACACTCTCTCCGAATGAATATCAGTTCGTCATTCAGGCAGACCTGGACCCGGCAACCGGCATCATGACCAAATATACCGTGACAACAAAGTCCAAGGATACCACTGTATCGAATTCAGGATGGACAGATGCAGGGCATGCACAGTTTACCAACGACCTGAGTAAAACCACTACGGATAAAAAAACCGGCGACGTCACCAACAGCATCACAGCAGATGGAAAAAATGCTACAGCAAATGTTGTAGATACCAAGCTCCAGACCCTGCCCAGCACCGGTGCGGCAGGAACGATTGGGCTTACCGCAGCTGCAGCAGCGGGCATGGCCGTCTTCTTTGCCATCTCCACTAATGAGAAGAAGAAAAAAGCAAAAAATCAGTAAGCTCTTTCTTTTAGTAAGAATGGGCTGCTCGGTATGGGGCAGGAGCTTTTTCCTGCCCTATACCTGTCATTACGGAAGGGAGATATCAATGAAACAGAAACTAATGGCAGTTCTCGCCTGTCTTTTTCTTCTTTTTCCTGCCACGGTTTATGCGGAAGATCGTGTTCCTGACCTGCAAAATCGATCCGCATCACTAACCGTGTCCTTTGTATACACGCAGGAAGATGGAACAGAGACAGGAATTCCAGGGGCTTCCTTCTCAATCTATAAAGTCGCGGATCTCTCGACACAGGGCGGATCCGTGGAATGGAGCACCCTGCAGCCCTATCGGGACACGGCTGTCTATGATGACGGAAGGGACGTCACTTACGACGGTATTGATGTTGAGAAATCCATGGCGCTGGCAAAGGCAGACGCCGCGAAAAAGACAAGCCCCTATGCCTCTGCAGTAACAGATGCCGATGGAAAAGCTGTTTTTTCTATTCCGGCATCGGACTTTGGGATGTATCTGATTGTCCAGAACCAGAAGGTATCCGGATTTTCTCTGACCGATCCATTTCTTGCCAGTGTGCCGGAGGCTCAGGGGAATCCTCTCTCCTGGAACTATGAAGTGACGACTTCGCCGAAAAAAGCAGCAGAAAAAGAAGAATCCATAGTCCCGGCAGCACCGACGCCCACGATTTCTGCGGAGAAAATAGCTCCGGGAAGCACAGCAAGTCTGGTCAAAACCGGTGACAATACAGACATTCACGCCATGCTGGCAGTTCTGCTTGGAAGCACGGGTATTCTGATTATCCTTTTAGCTGAAAAACATCGTGACGGAAAGAAGGAGAACTTATGAAACTTCTGGTCAGAAAGATTACAGCCTTTCTTCTGGTGCTGATGATGATATGTTCTGTCTCAGGCACAAGCGTATTCGCGGAGAGCGTCAGCAGTTTCTCTGATGTGACACGAAGAGGCGGATCAGATTCCGCCTCTTTGCGTTTCGTAGAAAGAATGAGATGAAGAGACAAGTATGGGCAAAAATAGGCTTTTTTGTGTGTCTGGGCATTCTTCTGTATCCTGTTATCGCCTCTCTGTGGAACCAGTACCGCAGTTTTCAGGTGGCAACAGATTATCAGAAAACAGTAGAACAGGATCCTGCCTATTACAAAGAAGCTTTGCAGCAAGCAAAGGAATATAACGACAATCTGGCTTCTTCTACGAAGTATGTCGTCAGCACAGCGGAATACGAGAAGGACCCCACATATGAAAAACTGCTGGATATCGGCGGGATGATGGGGTATGTAGAGATTCCTTCGATCAGCGTCAATGAAGCCATTTATCACTACTCCTCCGACGATGTACTGCAGAAGGGAATCGGACATATTCACGGGTCGTCCCTCCCCGTTGGCGGAGAGACCGCTCACTGCGTGCTGACCGGGCACTGCGGGCTTCCTACGCAGAAATTCTTTACCGATCTGGACAAAGTGAAAGAGGGAGACATCTTTCTCCTGCACGTCTGCGGAGAGACACTGGCGTACCAGGTCGATGACATTCAGGTGGTCCTTCCCTCCGCGACAGAAGCTCTGCAGATGGAGCAGGGAAAGGATCAGGTGACACTGGTTACATGCACGCCCTACGGCGTAAATTCCCACCGGCTTCTGGTAACCGGAAAGAGGATTCCTTATCAGGCAAAAAAGACAGAAGATCTGGCGCATGCCCAGAGAAGAATCACGCTGGACAAGGGAGAGATCGCCATTTTGGGTGTCGTGCTGTTTTTCCTGATCCTGTTTCTGATCAGAAGAATTATGGAGAGAGAAAGAGAGAATAGCACAAAAAAATAGCTGTTTTTTTGAAAGGATTGTTCGAATAATGAGAGGATGGAAAAAGATACTAAGCCTGCTTTTGGCAGGAACATTTCTATTGACAGGATCAGCGGGAAATACTGCGGTCTATGCAAATGATCAGACACAGGTTATGGAGGCAAAGGACAACAGTTATGCCAATTCTGTGTCAGATTCCAGTGCTGATAGTTCTTCAACATCTGAATCTGTGAATACACAACAGACGGAGACAGTCTCCTCATCAGAAGAGAACGACACGGATTCTGCGGATCAGCAGAATACAGATTCGTCAGATGAGGCACAATCGCAGTTATTTTATGCAGATCCACTGCCGGATAATCAGATAACGGACAAGACGCCCCTGCGGGCCGCCCTGCTTCAGACGCCTCTGCAGGCGACAGAACAGGACAATGTCATCACCTCTTTTTCCACTGAACCATTTTATGGCGGCGCCTGGAAAGATATCAACGGTGATGGAGTGGAGGATTATGTCTGGACGGCAAAGTCCCAGACAGCCGGACATCGTTTTAATTTCAGAATCAGTTTTGGCCTGGGAACAGTCTTTGACGAGAATGGAACTGCACTGGTATACCCGGCAGACAGTATCCACATTTGTGTGCCAAAGACAATTCTGAAGGATCGCAGGGGCGGACAGGGCGACTCTTACGAGATGTCTGTACCATCGAAGAAGGATGTGGACGAAGCACTGGCAGGCGGTGAGAAGCTGGATGAGGATATGAGCTTCGGTTACTACGAGGATGGTGACGACATCGTCATCTATAATTTCCGCGATGTGGATGCGGGAACAGATGCTTTTGTCGAACTATCCTATATTACCAATCAGACTACCTTCAATTATCTGGATGAACAGGAATCGGATCCATTTCATGCGACGATATCGGTGACAGATCCTGCCGATCAGACGACACATCAGGTCACAGGAGAGAATCAGACCGTCTGGATTGATACGCATGTGGAGCTGCTCTCCAGCGAGGCCCGGATCCCGGTAAAGTATAGTACCTGGCCATGGGGAGCTGCACCGACTGAAGACGGTAATGGGAATAGCTATGATACCGAAGATTATACCTATCTTGTCTGGGAAATCCGCAGCCAGATTGACGACAATTCCCAGATGTATGATTTTTCCGTTGATGATACATTCAGCGGCCTGGAAGCGCGCAATGGCGGCCAGGAGGTACAGGTAAATCAGGATCCCGCTCATCCGGATATCTTTCCTGTGGCTGTCCGGTTCAGTGGAAATGGCAGCTATACACTGATGCAGGCCGGACATGCGGTACAGAACAATCAGACGCAGTCGGGGCTGCGTTACGACTATGTTCTGCTGGCACTGAAAAAAAGTTTCTGGGACAATATGGATCACTGGGAGATCTCCAATGATACAAAGGTGACAGTGACTCCTGCAGACCGCCGGCAGGATGAAAATGGAAACTGGTCAGGAGATGATCCATCCAGTGAGACCTTTACCAGAAAATTTTCCTGGAACAAACCCTCTTTTTCTGGTGTAGGCGGTGGTTTTGGAAGCTGGGAGCATGCCGATGGCATGTACCGGTATCAGGCACAGCATGAGGCATGGCCCCGAGTCTGGCTTACCGATCTTGGTATGAATGCCGGCAACTACTCCCGCTATGATCTGAAGGATCTTGTGGAAGACAGCGGAGCTGACAGGAAAACATCTCTGGATGATCTGGATTATGCGGTTGGTGTAGAGGGCTACGCGCTAAAGTGGACGCTGGATCCGGATTACAAAAATAAGATCAATGCGGCGGTAAAGGAAGCAGGTGAAGCTCCTGACTCCGGCAAAATAACAGACCCATCCAAAGATCCCCGCTTTGAGCAGTACTACTACTATCATCAGCCGGTAAAATATGTGTGTGAGAATGATGCTTTTTATCTTTTTGATGAGAACAGCGGTGTTCCTGCTGCCGATGCAGAAAAACAGTCTGCAAGAATGGGGGCAGATGACTACCAGATTGACAAAGTGTCCCTGGAATTTTACGGCTATGACAGGAAGTATAATCCGGACACGGCTTCCTTTGATGCTGCGGATTCCATACACTGGCTCGGTGATGGCACAGAAAACGGCTACAGCTATACCGATGCCGACGGAAAAGAAATTCTGAAAAATTATAAGGAAATGATCGCCGTGTATGCCCGCTTTGGAAGTCTGGATGCCGAATGGACCCATGTGGCAGACATGAGCCCGAAGACAGGTGCCATCACAGTAACTGCTGAAGGGAAAAGAAATGGCGTGACTGCTTCCGGGAAGTCTGTCTTCTTCTCCGGCGATAAGGGCAGTCAGGAGATCACAGATCCCTCTAAAAGATGTCTGGGTTATAAACTGGAGACATGGAATACACACTATTACACACAGATCGGGTCTGTGCCCAGTATCCGTATCTATAATTCTGCCAAACTGCAGGATATCTACATATCCAGCGCGGAGGCAGCGGAAAGAAACAAGAGTCGCAAGGATGGGGAGGAAAGCGTTGTGCCGACGGAATCCATCGGTGTCAGCAACAGTGTGAACGTCCGCATCTACGACAGCGGCAATGACTACACAAACTGTGTGCATCAGTCCGAAGGCAATGATTCAGACTATGTGCGTATCGTGGAGAAAGATGCCTCTCTCGGCAAAAAAGTTGTCTCTACGATGCACGACCAGAAAAAGAAAAATTATACGGTAACGTGGAAAGTTTCTATGAAAGAAACCTACACGACCAGCAAGAATGACAGCGAGAGCGACCAGAAATATATCGCACAGAATGGGGGAATCTTTTTTGACCTGCTGCCGGAGGGCGCAAATCTGGACAGAGATTCTGTGATGCTTGTAACTCAGGAAGGTGCCCTTGGAAAAAATGCCTTTACTATTGATCAGGTACAGAATTATAAAGGGAGCGGCAGGACACTTTTGAAGGTGACCGCTGTGGATCCCGGGGATTACTATGAATTATACTACAATACCATCTCTCCCTATGAATCAATTCGGGATTATGGCAATCTTCTGTATAATCCGATTGCCTATGAGACGGGTAACGGAGAAATTGCCCATGGAATAGCAGATGATGCGCTCCTTCCTTCTGCGGAGGGAGGAGAAAATTGGTATAAGCCTCTGGCTGACAGTTTTACCCTGTCCAATACCAAGGGCAGCCCGATGACAGGAGGTACCGCAGGGCGAAAAGATCCCTCCATTCAGAAATCGATGAATCTGCTGATGCAGGGGCTGGATACCAATGCGGATGGATCAGAGACATCAGAAGGAAATAAATTTATTTATGGAGAAGAAGAGTTTGATCTTGCCGCCATCACCTCTGGTGCCTCAGGTCTCTCCAAGCGTGTTCTGACAACCAGTTCCTCCTCCTGGGACAATAATGGTATGACAAAAAAGGGGCAGACCTATTCCTATCGCCTGCGTTTTCAGAACAGTTATACCAGTGAATCGAAGAATCTGGTTTTCTTTGACTCCCTGGAAAACTGCAAGGCAGAAACCGGAGATGGCAGGAAGGAAAGTGACTGGAAAGGAACGCTTTCCGATGTGTCCTGGAAGGCAACTGACCCTGAGCCGGTGAAAGATAAAAACGGACATGAAGTGACACCGGCGAAAGTGGCACCGGTCCTGTATATCAGTACGCAAAACCTGGATTTTAATAACAAGACTGCATCAGAGGCACAAAAGGACCTCTCGAATCCGGATATATGGAAAAGAGTAGATCCTGTAACTGTAAATGGAAAAATGCAATTCCGTGAAGAAGACCTGAAAAACGCAAAGGCCATCGCGGTAGATATGCGCCACGATACAGACGGAGAGGAATATACTCTTCAGAAGGGCGGTGTTCTGAGTGTTCTGCTGACCATGACTGCACCATCGGAAGCTGATTTCCCGGCATGGTCAGGAGACGGATATCCGGAGGCATATAATGATGTCTTTCTCTCCGAGCAGATGATTACGAGCAGCAGCACACAGGCGCTGACCATGGTGCACCAGGCATATACGACAGCAGACCTTGCAGTCACCGGAGATGTGTATGTAAAAAAGGTCAGTGAGCAGAATCCAAACGAGGGAATCCGCGGTATTACTTTCCGCCTGCACGGAACCAGCAATTACGGAACGGCCGTAGATGAAAAACTTACATCGGACCGGAATGGCCGTCTGTCATTTCAGGATGTGGAGCAGGGGCTTTATGTTCTGGAAGAGTATGATAGCACTTCTGACTGGCTGGAGGATGATACGCCGCATTATGTATGTATCGATAAATATGGCAGAACGTGGGTCAGTGACAGAGCTTTTGATCAGGATGCTGCGGGACATGTTTTATATGTGAACCAGAATAATGGGAAAAGAGAAACCCCACGCATTGAGGGAAAGAAGGCTCCGGATTCATGCTGTTATTCCTACAAAACATGGACAGGTGCTTCCGGTGTAAAAGATGTGAAGATCCAGAATAAGCCGCGAGTACATGCGGATGTATATCTGATCAAATATGCAAAAGGGACGAGTGAAGGGCTGACTGATACAAGCTTTCTTCTCTCCGGCACAAGTGATTACGGCAACGACATCCATAAGACCGGAACAACCAATTCCTTTGGTATGCTTGTACTTCGGGATGTAGAGAAGGGAACCTATACACTCACTGAAACAAAAGCAAATCCGGATTACGTTGCGCCGGAATATTCCTGGCAGGTAAAGGTAGATGACACGGGAACAGCAGTGGTATCGGAGCCGGAGCTTGGTGATGATCATAAACCAGAAGAGGATAAAGACGGCCATATTATCTATAAGGAATTGAAAAAAACCGGTGATCTCTACTATGTACTCTACAACACCCCAAAGTACTGGGATTTTTCCTTCCTCAAAGTAGACGCAGAGAACACTACCCGGCATCTGGAGGGGGCAAAGTTTACGCTGAAAGGCAATAGTCTGGATACCGGTAAGCTGGAATCTTCCAGCAATTCCAACGGTGTTGTTACATTTATGCATCTGGCAGCCGGAAGCTATACGTTAAGGGAAACAGAGGCGCCCACAGGGCTTGATGCTGATGGACATGCAGGGAATGGAGGAACATTAAGCTATCTCCCGGACAATTCGGATTATTTTGTTACGGTCTCCAAAGACGGTAAGATTACGGTAAAAGACAGCAATGGCACAGAACTGAAGAAGTCTGACGGGACCTACATCTTCCCGGATGCCCGCGCCCAAAGCGGGGAGATTGTCATATACAAGCACTGGGAGGATAACCATAATGCAGATGGAAAACGAATGACTCCCACGGTTCATCTGAGCACATCCGAAGAAGCCCTGCGAACAAATATCACAGTGACCAAACAGTGGATTGGCAGCACGCCGGCATTTGAGTCGGATTCCGCTCCTGAAATTGTTCTTGTGAAAATACCTTATGGAGGTGAGCATGTCGTTCCCGGAGAATCTGTAACCATATCTTCGCGGAATGCCGACAGCGGAAAATGGACAAAAACGTCCGGCAGCACATGGTCCTATACGTTTCATGAGCAGATCGATCCACTGCATCCTGCGAAGTACTATGTGTATGAGAATGATGTTCCCAAGGGCTATCAGAGTTCTGCCGATGGAAGCAGTCATAAGACAGCTGTTGTCAGCGGCAGGGCCACGATTACGAATACCTACACGGCAGACAGGGCAGATTTTTCCTATACTGGAGCTGCGCAGTCCTATACGGTTCCGGCAGATGGCCTCTACCGGCTGGAAGCATGGGGCGCCCAGGGAGCCGGCACTGTTAAAGGAAAGATTGAAGTTTCCGGAGGAAAAGGAGGTTATACCTCCGGTGTCGCCTATTTGAAAAAGGGGCAGGTACTGTATATCTATGTCGGTCAGGGCGGACGATCCGGACAGGCCCAGTTTAACGGCGGAGGAAGCGGAACTTATGGGGGTGGCGGAGGCGCCACCGATTTCCGCCTGGAATCTGATGGTCAGTGGGATGATTTTTCTTCCCTGAAATCCAGAATCATGGTCGCCGGCGGCGGTGGCGGTGCATCCTGGTGGAACTGGAATACAGAAAACGGCATACTCTGGGGCGCCAGACCCGGTGGTTACGCAGGAGGATTGACCGGACATTATGGCTATTATACACGCAGCTCGGGAGCCGAGACGATTTTGGATACATACAAAGCTGCGGGCTGGCCATGGGATGCAGACGAAGAAGATTTTAAGGGAATATGGCCAGGCGGACAGACCGGGCAGGTGACAGCAGGAAAAACAGCTGGAATCCCAGGCGGATTCGGGTATGGAGGAAACGGAGAATATGCCGGTGGCGGCGGCGGTTACTACGGCGGAAACGGAGGGCCAAACCGTCCATACGGAAGTGTTGGCAACAGTGAGGGAACCGGAGCCGGAGGCTCTTCTTTTATCTCCGGCTATCAGGGATGCGATGCGGTATCTGAAACCTCTGTTTCCGGAAAAATCATTCATACCGGCCAGTCAGTTCATTACAGTGGAATTGAATTTCAGAACCCCCTGATGCTCTCTGGTGACGATCCACAGACATCGCCCGATGGAAAAAGAGAAACCGGACACGAGGGAGACGGTTATGCGCGCATCACACCGCTTGAAAATCCGGATTCTCCGCTTCCGGATCCGGATGAAGATAACAAGGATGATGATTCGTATGTGGTACCGGAAACGAACTATGTAACCACAGCAGACGGATGGCAGAAGGTGGATGATGACACCTACATGTATGTCATGAAGGTGTTTAATGATAATGCCACCTATACCGCATGGGAAGATTACATGGATGGGTATCATTCATCTGCTATGGCAGATAAAAATGGTCAGACCAGCGAAGCAGTCACCTTAGATGGCTCGAAGCAGAAGTCAGTCCTTATCACAAACACGCTGGACAACGCATACGGATCCTTGACGCTGGGGAAAAAGGTTGTGAACCCGGATGGGACAGAACGCAATAGCGCCCAGGCTTTCACCTTCCATATTTCATTGAAAGACAGCACGGGGACATCACCTGCGGGCTCACAGACGTTTGGAAATACTGTCTTTACCGATGGAAAGGCGGATGTTCAGCTCTCCAATGGTGAGAACCTGACGTTTGACCGGATTCCAAGAGGATGGACATTCGAAATAACGGAGGAGTCAGACGAAAACTATGAAGCTTCCGCATCTATCGATGGTCAGGCGGCAGGCAGTGGTGCTTCCGTCAGCGGAACCATTGATGCTGCCCATACCGTTCTGTTTACCAATACATTCAGAGCAAGCGGACAAAGTCCCAAGGCTGATGTGACCCTGGAGAAGAAACTCACAGGAAATACAGCAGCAGCACAGGGAGATGCCTACGGTTTCACCATGATCTTTACAGGGCTGAAACCGAAGTCAGAATACTTTATCCAGTATTCTTCAACTTCAAGCAGCAAAAACGCTGCAGAGGGAGAACAGCCGGGCAGCTTTGTATCGGATGCCAAGGGCGAGACAACGGTAAAGCTCAGTCTCCATGGAGATGAACAGGCAGTAGTAAAGGATCTCCCTGTCGGCGCAACCTATCAGTTTATTGAGGATGGAGGAGAAAATTACACCGCGTCTTTTCATATCCTGGACAAAAACAGCGGAACCGATAGCGGACATATCGAAGAGAGCAGCATGGAAAGCACCAGAGCCGGGGAAGCCCTGGCTACGGCGGTGGAAACCGTGGAGGGTAATCAGAATTCCGCAGAAAATGTGACGGTTACCTTTACCAATACGCTTCAGGATAATAATCCGCTGTTTATCATGAAGCAGGTAGAGGGGGCGGACGGAACAGCATCGAAGCATTCAAAGGCAACGAAAGAGAGTTTTGACTTTCTCATTAGTATCTATGGTCTTGCGCCAAATGCTTCCCTGCAGACAGATAAAGGTATCTGGAGGGCAGATGATGATGGAAATATTCTGGACCGGGAGTTTCAACTGACAGATGGAGAGATGATAAAGATCAGTTCTCTGCCTGTTGGCGCCAGATATACAATCACAGAGAAGAAAAATCGTTATATTCCCTCCGCATTATTCCAATATGCCGATTCTTCTGAAGTAAAGAGCAAACCGATCAACGAGGTGAAGTGGAAGGATGATGCCACATGGAATGCCAGAGAAAACAAGGCAAACCGGGGCACTGCAAATAAAGATTATACAATTGGAAGGTCCGACATTCCGGTAAGTATGAATAACAACTTTGTTATTACACGGGGCCGGGTTAACCGGGTAATCTTCCGAAACACATTGCCTCCCGCTTCTCTTCCCAATACCGGATGGCATGGAAAACCCTGGTGGCTGACAGGAGCTGCTATTGGTGCGGCTGCACTCTTCATCATAACGAGGAGAAGAAAGAGAAGGGCCGACACAAGAAAAGATATATAATAGAAAAGAGGTTGTCGCACGAGCGGCAATCTCTTTTTGCATGAATAAGGCCTCAATCACAAATCTTATGGGATAACGGGTTGCGGACATAGTTCTTCCTACTG
>JBJEMO010000145.1:0-11084 GCA_051879715.1 Bilifractor sp. | reverse complement strand
CTAGTAGATCTGCGGCTTTGACGAAGGCGCAAAGCGCCTGAGGAGTTCCGCAGCATCATAACCAAGGATCAAGCTTTGTTACAGCCGGTTTGCGAATGACAACCGGACTATGGGATCCCTGTCAGCTGGGTCACCTGGAGAAAAAAGTTGCCCAAGCCCGTGATTGAGTATATAATCTAGTCATTAGTGCCGGGACTCCGGCATGGTAAGCAATACAGAATAAATGATTCGGAGGAATCGGAAATGAACAAGTTCAAGAAGGCATCCCTGTGTGGAATCCTTGTAGCCGGTATGCTGGCCTCTGTTCTCGCAGGATGTGGAAAAGTGGATGGCACAAAGACCGCGCTGGTCGTCAATGACGAGAAGATCAGCCTGGGTACCGCAACCTTTATGCTGAGATATCAGCAGGCGTCAACGACCTATATGCTGCAGCAGTACGGACTGTCTTCCGGCGGCTCTTTCTGGAGCAGTCAGTATTCAGCAGCTACAAGCTCGCAGGATGCCATGACCTACGGTGACAATCTGAAGAGTTCTGTCAAGGATACCCTTGTGCAGGATGTGCTGCTTCGTGATCATGCCTCTGATTACAGCATCACCATTCCGGATGAGCTGGAGACAGAGATCGAAGATACCGCAAAATCCACCTACGATAAGAACCAGGACAAGTTCGACAAGATGGGCGTGTCCGAGGACAACATTAAGGAGGCACTTGAGCTCTCGACCTATCAGCAGCTGATGTATAACCCGATGGTTGCGGATACGGATACAAATGTGACGGATGACGAGGCAAAGCAGTCTACCATCACCTATGCCCGGATCGCCCTGACCAAGACGGACAGCAGTACGGGCACTACCACAGATGCCACAGACGATGAGAAGAACACCTATATGACAGAGCTCAAGGAGCTGCTGCAGCAGGTACAGGACAGCGGTGATGTGGCCAATGCGGACATGAAGACCATGGCCAGCAACCTGGACAATACAAATATCGCCTGCACCACCTATTCCTTCGGATCCGACGATACGGTAATGCCAAGCGAGGTCCTGGATGCGGCGAGAAGCCTGTCGGATGGACAGATCTATGACGGCGTCATTGACACCGGAGATTACTACTATCTGGTAAGAATGGACAAGACCTTCGACCAGGATGCAACAGAGACAAAGAAGCAGAGTATCATCTCCGATAGAAAGAAGACGAATTATAACGATAAGGTTCAGGCATGGGTGGATGCCGCTACAATTGTGGAAGAGAGTCCATGGAAGAAGCTTACGGTAACTGATAACGATGCGTATACAGAACTTGTAGCTACCAGCTCCACATCCAGCAGTTCCACCACAGGATCATCTGTGGTAAGCGGTTCCTCCACCGGAACAGTTTCAACGAGCAGTGCATCTACGGGAGCAACGTCGGCAACGAGCAGTACGTCCACAGGAACAATCTCTGCAACAAGCAGTGCATCAGCACAGTAAATATCCTATAGATAATAATTTTCCAGGCAGGCCTGAATGAAAATGACCGAAGGTGTATTGCTTCACGTTATTCATGCTTCTGCCTTGTATGACATAGTAAGGGAGATGAGACCGCTTGTACAATAATCTGTTTTCTATAGGCCCGATTACCGTGCATACCTACGGCGTGATGATTGCCATTGGTATCATCGCAGCCTATTTTCTGGCGGAGCACCGTGCCAAGCAGAAGGGCCTGTCTGAGAAGGAACGGGAAAAGATCTTCGGGCTGGTCATTGCCTGCGTCGTGTTCGGCTTTCTGTGCTCCAAGATTCTGTACATCATCACGATTATTCCGGAGCTTGCGGCGGGAACGCTGACCTTGTCGGATGCCATCACGAATGGATGGGTAATCTTCGGCGGACTGCTGGGCGGACTGCTGGGCGGAATCCTGTACTGCAAGTGGCGGAAGATGAATGTGTGGATGTACTTTGACATCGCTTTTCCGGCAGTTGCACTGGCGCAGGGCTTTGGCAGAATCGGATGCTTCTTTGCAGGATGCTGCTACGGCGTCGAGACAGACGGACCGCTGTATCTGCAGTTCTCACATTCTGATTATGCGCCAAACGGCGTGCACCTGGTGCCCACCGAGCTCATCATGAGTGCCGGCGATTTCCTTCTTTTCGCTTTTCTTGTGCTCTATGGCAAGAAGTGGCAGAAAAAGGAAGGCGAACTGGCAGGCTGGTATCTGACGCTGTACAGCATTGGACGGTTCATCGTGGAGTTCTGGAGAGGAGACCTGATCCGTGGTCAGGTAGGACCGCTGTCCACTTCACAGTTCATCGGACTGTTCACTGTCGCAGCTGGTATCCTGATTCTGGTCTATCTGCACCAGCATGATCCGGGCGCAGCGTTCCGTGAGAGAATGAAGGCGGAGCAGGAAGAAAAGCCAACAGCAGAAGGCGTACAGGAACAATCATGATCCTGTTTGTGATACAAAATGTTTATATTTTCATAAAAAAACGGCCGCCGATCCCGGTGGCCGTTTTTGCGTATAAGAATTTTATTGAACAGCTTTTTTCCTGAGAAAGGAGATGATCTTACCGTTTTAGTACAGAACCATCGTGCTCGGTATCCCGTTTTTCCATAAGATGCGGCTCTCCCCCTGAATCAATGGAACCAGATAGTCCATCATCTTTTCTGTGACATCGTTCCCGGATGCATTGATCCATTCTGCGGGGACCTTCTTCTCTGCGTTTGCTGCAACATCGATGTCAACGAGACCGTAGGTGATGCGATAGGGCTTGTCGGAGACGCGGACGATAGAAGCCATCTTTCCACTTTCACCCTCCAGTGCGGCCTGAACTGCCTTCATGCCAACCATCCTGGACTCCTCCTCATCTGTTGCACTCTGCAGATGGGAGGCGCAGCGCTGCATCAGGTTCAATTCAATCGAGCGCACCTTGCACCCGATCCGGTTGCGGACCAGAGTCTCCAGAACCGAGGCGGCGCCTGCAAGGTAGGAGTGTCCGAAATTGTCGGTAATTTTCGGCTGGTTTATCTCTGAGACATATTTTCCGTCCGGCGTCTTGACTCCTTCGCTGACGGCAACCAGGACGGCATCCTCCTCTGCAAGCTTCTGCTCAACATCCTGCAGAAAAGTTTCCGGATAGAATGGACTCTCACAGAGATAAATCAGGTCAGGGCCCTTTCCTCCGTTCAGGCGGGAGAGCGCTGAGGCAGCGGTAAGCCAGCCTGCATTTCTTCCCATTACCTCTACGATTGTGACAGCTTTTTTTGCGTAGACGTGGCAGTCACGCTCAAGTTCTGAGAAGGTGGTTGCGATGTATTTTGCGGCAGAGCCAAAGCCCGGGCAGTGGTCCGTCCCGCAGAGATCGTTGTCGATGGTTTTCGGAGCGCCCATGATCGAGATCCCCTTTATGTTATGCACGTGGCAGTACAACGAAAGCTTTGCAATGGTATCCATGGAATCATTGCCACCGATATAGATAAAGTAGGAAATGGAATGCTTCTGCAGGACCTCGATGATGCGGGCCAGCTGTGCCTGATCGTTCAGCTTCAGACGGCAGGAACCGAGGGCTGCTGCCGGAGTCTGCGCCAGAAGCTGCAGCTTTTCCACATTGTCGACTGCTGCTGCCAGATCGATGATATTTTCGTTCATGACGCCTTCTATCCCATTTACAGCGCCGTAAATGTGGTCAATTCTACTGGAAATCTGAGCGCAGCTGATGACACCGGCCAGCGTTGCATTGATGGCAGAGGTCGGTCCGCCGGACTGGGCTACAAGTAAATTCTTCATATTTTTCCTCCGGATGGTTGTTAACAATGCCTACACTATAGCATCTCCCATCTGGAATGACAACATTGTGAAATTTCCTGTACATAATCACATAGCAACGGATACAATATTACATATAAAAGTTCATTGGCCTGCCAGGAGGGGATTCTCATGCAGTCCTTTGGAGCGAGTATTACGGACAGTTGGCTGGTTTTATGCGAAATTGCCAATAACGTTGATTGCGAGAATGTTTGAGGAGGGCGTTCTTTGCCCGACGAGTTTCGCAGCAACAATAACTAGCATAAAACAGCTTACTGTCCGTTTACGAGCGGAAACAGACAAATGAGAAGTCCCTCCTGGCAAGTCCTGGAAGAGTAATGATGAGGTGCAGGATATGGCGATACGTGCACATCTTTTTTGAAAAGGGTTTCCTTGCCTATGGAAAAATGGTATAGTAAAAACAATACTGTTTTGGTAGGGTTTCGGACGGCTGACCAGATGCTTCATTCATCAACAGGTCCTGCTCGAAAATATAACAGCTGCCTGCGCCAACGGGCGTTTGCCTGTGAAGCTGACAGCTGCCTGCGAAGACAGTAGATGATGAATATATCTGAAGAGAGGTTATGCAATGAGTGACAAACAGAGCATTATGGATATTGATACCGTATCACTGGACGACGAGAACGCACAGATCGTGATCATTGATCAGACCCTGCTTCCCTACGAGACGAAGACCATCCGTCTGACCACACAGAACCAGATCTGGGACGCAATCTATACTCTGCAGGTACGAGGCGCTCCTGCCATTGGCGTTACTGCGGGATTCGGCCTGTACCTTGCGGCGCGGGAGATCGGCGCTCATGCAAAGACCTTCGAGGAGTTCTATCCGGAATTTGTGAAGGCAAAGGATTATCTGGATTCCTCGAGGCCGACGGCGGTAAATCTTTCCTGGGCACTGAACATGCTGGACAAGGTGGCACAGAAGAACAAGGACAAGAGCATCCCGGAAATCGTGGAGGCACTGCACAAGGAGTCTGTCCGGATTCAGGAGGAGGATATCTGGGCATGTCATAAGCTTGGAGAATACGGTCTGACGCTGGTAAAGCCGGGTGATGGACTGCTGACACACTGCAATGCCGGCAAGCTTGCCGCGACCCGTTATGGCATGGCGACCGCTCCGATGTATCTCGGTCAGGAGAAGGGGTACAACTTCCATGTATATTGTGATGAGACACGCCCGGTACTGCAGGGGGCGCGCCTGACTGCAAAGGAGCTCATGGATTCCGGCATCGATACGACTGTGATCTGTGACAACATGTCGTCCTCCCTGATGAAAGAGGGCAAGGTACAGGCAGTCTTTGTAGGATGCGACCGTGTGGCTGCAAACGGTGATACTGCGAACAAGATCGGAACATCTGTCGTTGCAATTGTGGCGAAGCATTACGGTGTTCCGATGTATATCATGGCGCCCACATCCACAATTGATATGCATACAGAGACCGGCGACCAGATCAAGATCGAGCAGCGTAAGCCGGAGGAGGTCACCGAGATGTGGTACAAGAAGCGGATGGCCCCGGAGGGGGTAAAGGTCTACAACCCCGCCTTTGATGTGACCGATCATGATCTGATCACCGCCATCGTGACTGAGTATGGAATCGCAAGACCGCCTTACACGGAATCCCTGAAGAAAATCATGGAAATCAAGGCCAAAGCCATGCAGGAGCAGAGTGAAGATTAATCAAGGCCGGGACGATGCAGGAGCAGGGCGAAGATTCATCAAGACCAGGGCAATATAGTGTCAGAGCGGTTGGTTGATGAATATGGATCAAAGTGAAGCATCATTATTGGAAGTGGAGGCGGATTTTTTCCAATGGACGAAAAACTGACAGATATGACAACGGAACTGGACAAGTTCATGCAAAATAAAGACACATCAAATGAAAAGACGGAGACGCTGGTCAATGAGATGCTCAAGAGCTATCAGGAATATCCGGTCAGCACCCGTCTGAATGTCACCAATATACTGAACCGGGACACGTTGATCGATGTCCTGCAGAAGATTCGGGAGATTCTTTTTCCCGGCTATTACGACAACACCAGGGTGCGCGCCGAGTATGTGCGCTATACCGTCGGCGAAAAGATCGAGTTCGTGCAGTACCATCTGACGAAGCAGGTAGCAATTGCCCTGGGTACGCTGGAGATCTGCGAGGACTGTGGTCGTTCGTACCTGATGCAGAAGGCAGAGAAGATCGTGGATGAGTTTCTCGACCAGCTTCCGAAGCTCCGGGAGGTGCTCGCCACGGATATCCAGGCCTTCTATGATGGTGATCCGGCGGCCTACAGCTTTGATGAGATCATCCTCAGCTACCCGGGTCTTACAGCCATCACGATTTACCGGATTGCCCATGAGCTCTGGGTCCTCAAGGTGCCGCTGATCCCCCGGATCATGACAGAGTATGCCCATGGCAAGACCGGTATTGATATCCACCCGGGCGCAACCATTGGAAAATATTTTTTCATCGATCACGGCACAGGTATCGTAATCGGAGAGACCACGGAGATCGGCGATCACGTCAAGATCTATCAGGGCGTCACGCTCGGCGGTCTGTCCACCAGAAAGGGACAGGCGCTCAAGGGCGTGAAGCGGCATCCTACCATTGGAAACAATGTCACGATTTACTCCGGAACGTCAGTGCTCGGCGGCGATACCGTGATCGGAGACAATGTCACTATCGGCGGCAACACCTTTGTGGTCCGCTCGGTACCGGCTGATATGAAGGTCAGTGCCCGCGCGCCGGAGCTGGAGTACACCCATGGCCCCACAAAGGGGAAGGACAAGGATACGTACTGGGATTTTGTGATCTGATCCGCGTCTGATAAAGGGGCTGCAGGGTTACCGTCCTGCGAAAGCCGAAGATGGAATGCCGGGTTACCGTCCCGCGAAAGCCGATGACGGAATGCAGGTCTGCAATAATGAAAAAGAAAAGTGGCGATATTGAATAACATAACGAATAAGTAAGAACAGAAAAGGAGATAAGCATGCTGGAACATGAGATGAATATACCGAAATTTACAGAAGAGCAGGAAGAAGCACTTGCGGAGATGGGCAACATCATTGAGCTTGCCATGGAGATGAAGGAAGAGGATTACCAGGAATTCCGCAAGGGACTGGCAGAGAAGTTCCCGATCGGGGCCGATGAGATGCTCAAGGGACTGGATGAGGCACGGGAGGAGTACCGCAAGGCCTCTGAAGCTGAAAAAGCTCCCAATGATGCGCAGTAAATTTATTTTCGATATTCCTCAGCGCACGTTCGTTCTGCCGGGTTTGTATAGTAATCTGGCAGAAGATGTGCTTTTGGCTTTGTGTGGGTTTTGAATGAATCACGCATAAAAATCCGATGAAATACTGTGGAATCATTGACATTCTGCGTGATGCAGCCTATACTTAAGCCAGTATGAGGTGTTTAGCACCCGGATGCGTGAGAAGGCGGTTCGGGTGCTGTGATATGATGCAGAATATATATGCTTTGATGTCTGTGTATACGCAGGTGTCATGATATATTGTAATATATTGTAAAAGGTACATATATAAGATATTTTCTGATATTTTATATTTGTGTGTATTGCGGAGTGACGGTATGGATCAGAAGAGACTTACAGAGAACATCGTCAGCCAGATCAAAGGAAGCATTTCCCTTGAGACGGCGAAGCTTCTCATGGATAAGGTAGAGGATTATGCCAGAAGTAAGGGCCTTGCGTGCGTAATTGCAGTGGATGATGCCCATGGCAATCCGGTTGCGGTGCATGTCATGGAGGACGCATTCCTGGTCAGCTATGAGGTGGCAACCCAGAAGGCTTATACGGCTGTGGCTGTGAAGATGTCCACTATGCAGCTTCATGAGATGGTGCAGCCGGGCGGTACGTTCTATGGTCTCGAGGCTATGCATAATGGCAAGATTGTCGGTTTTGGCGGAGGCGTTCCGCTGAAGATTGGCGGCAAGATCGTCGGCGGCCTTGGCGTAAGCGGTGGTACGGGCGAGCAGGATAACGATGTAGCTGAGTACGGGCTGAAGGCTTTCGCGGAAATTACCGGGGAGCAGTGAGGCCGGCTGATTTCGGAATGATATTAAAATACAGGCAGGGCTTGATCAGACAGAAATGTCTCGTGAAGCACCTGCCTTTTTGCTGTGTCAGCTCTTCGAAAGCTGCAAAGCAATCCGCAGCTTACACGGCAATAGGAAAAGCGCTTCGAAAAAAGTAATAAATGTTGAATTATGTTGTATTTGCGTCTTGCATATGTGGTTTTTTGAAAGATCTTCCCCTCTTTCTATTGCTAATCACTCATGTGGGTTGTATAATAGACGCAAATGCTATGAGTGGCACCTTTTATGCGGAAAGCAGGGCCACCCGGGTTTTTATCCTTATTATCAAAGATTCATTTTTACAGACCTGTTCGGGATATCTGTATCGTTCCCGGATCGGGTGTTACGCAGGTAATCCATTATATTGCGGAGAAGTGAAGCATGAAAAGATCTAAAAGATTTGAAGTTCTGGACCAGCGTCCGGTAAATAAGGACGGCTTTATCAATGAATGGCCGGAGATGGGATTCGTTGCCATGAAGAGCCCTTATGATCCGAAGGCCTCTGTCAAGGTGGAGAACGGCCGGATTGTTGAGCTGGATGGAAAGAAACGGGAGGATTTCGACTTCCTGGATACATTCATCGCGGATTACGCTATCAATATCGCGCGTACCGAGCAGTCCATGAATATTCCGGCGCTGGAGATTGCGAAGATGATTGTGGACATCCATGTCTCCCGGAAGCAGGTGCTGGAAGTTGTTTCCGGCATCACACCAGCCAGGATGGCAGAGGTGATCAACGAGCTCAATGTGGTGGAGCTGATGATGGGCATGCAGAAGATGCGGGCCCGCAGAAAGCCAGGCAATCAGGCGCATATCACGAACCTGAAGGATGATCCGGTCCAGATCGCCGCAGATGCGGCGGAGGGCGCGCTTCGTGGGTTCGCAGAGGAGGAGACCACGATGGGCGTTGCCAGATACGCGCCGCTGGATGCCATGGGACTTCTGATCGGTTCTCAGGTCGGCAGACCGGGTGTCCTGACACAGTGCTCCTCTGAGGAGGCTACAGAGCTGGAGCTTGGTATCCGTGGACTGACCACCTACGCCGAGACTCTTTCCGTATACGGTACAGAGAAGGTCTTCATCGATGGTGATGATACGCCATACTCCAAGGCTTTCCTGAATTCCTGCTATGCATCCAGAGGACTGAAGGTGCGCTTCACCTCCGGATCAGGATCAGAGGTGCTGATGGGAAGCAGCGAGATGAAGTCCATGCTGTATCTGGAGTGCAGATGCCTCTATGTGACAAAGGGCTGCGGCAGCCAGGGCATTCAGAACGGCTCCGTAAGCTGCATCGGTATTCCGGGCTCGGTGCCGGCAGGCATTCGTGAGGTCCTCGGGGAGAACCTTGTGGCTGCACTTCTGGGGCTTGAGTGTGCTTCTTCCAATGACCAGAGCTTCTCCAATTCCGATATGCGCCGTACCGCTCGGACGATGCTGGAGTTTCTTCCCGGCACGGATTTCATTTTCTCCGGATATGCGGCGGAGCCGAACTACGACAACATGTTTGCGGGCTCCAACTTTGATGCGGAGGATTTTGACGACTATAACGTTTTTCAGCGTGATATGCAGGTGGATGGCGGTCTCCGGCCTGTAAAGGAAGCCGACGTCATCGCAGTCCGCTACAGGGCGGCGAAGGCGGTGCAGGCTGTATTCCATCAGCTGGGACTGGCTGAGGTGACCGATGAGCAGGTGGAGGCCATCACCTATGCCCACGGCAGCAAGGACACACTTCCCAGAGATGTTGCCGCTGACCTGATGTCCGCGGAGGATGTCATGAAGCGTGGCATCACGGGTATTGATGTGGTGAAGGCGCTGGCAGACAGCGGATTTACGGATGTGGCCGAGAGTGTGCTGTCCATGCTCAAGCAGCGTGTGATCGGTGACTATATGCAGACCGCCGCCATTCTGGACAGTCATTTCCATGTGATGTCCGGCGTCAACACACCGAACGATTACATGGGACCCGGGACCGGATATCGTGTGGAAGGTGAGCGCTGGGAGGAAATCAAGCGTATTCCGCATCGTATCAATCCGATGGATATTTAGGAGGCCGGCATGCAGATTTCACAGGAATTAATACAGAAGATTACAGAAGAGGTCGTCCGTCAGATCAAAAGCCGCGGAGATGAGGGCACAAAGTACGATGCAAACGGATACAGGAAGGTTGTGGCGGATGAGCTCGGTGAAGATGATGTTCCTTCTATGGCGGGCAGAACCCGTATCAACGAGAACAAGAGCGATTATTCCTCATATAAAAAGGCGGCAAAGGGCACGGATCCGAAGGAGATCGTGATTGGCGTGGGCGCTGCCTTTCAGAGGGAGATCAAGAAGACCATCGGCGGTATTCCCCTTGATGAGGTAATCCGTAATGTAAAGGCCGGTATTGAGGAGGAAGGCATGATCCCCCGGGTGGTCAAGATCCTTGACACCTCGGATGTAGGCTTTATGGCGCTGGAATCCGCCAAGCTGTCCGGTTCCGGCATCGGCATCGGCATTCAGTCCAAGGGAACGACCGTGATCAGCCAGAAGAACCTGTATCCGCTCTCCAATCTGGAGCTGTTCCCTCAGGCGCCGCTGATGACGCTGGAGACCTATAGGAGAATCGGACAGAATGCTGCTAAGTATGTCAAGGGCGAGAACGTCACCCCGATTCCGTCTGTCAATGATCCGATGGTCAGACCGAAATACCAGGTCAAGGCGGCAATCATGCACATTGCAGAGACTGAGCAGCTGGATCCGAAGCTTGGCATCATCGAATGGGAGGAAAAATAATGCAGTATCCATTAGGTGAACATGAGAGAGACCGTATTACATCCAGAACCGGCAAGAAGCTGGATGATCTTACCCTCGATGAGGTTATGAAAGGACATGTGGCCCCTGACGATATCAAGATTTCCGCAGAAATGCTGAAGGCACAGGGCGAGGTTGCAGATCAGGCGGGCAATGCTCCAATGAAGCAGAATTTTGCCCGTGCTGCAGAGCTGACCAACGTGCCCGATGAGGTGATTCTCGGTATGTACAACAAGCTCAGACCCCACAGGGCGACAAAGAAGGAGCTGGTGCAGATGGCCAGTGACCTTCTGGAGAAATATAAAGCGCCGAACTGCGCAAAGCTTGTGCTGGAGGCGGCTGAGGTATACGAGAAGAGAGGTATACTGCTTCCCGAACAGAACTGATATTGGTTGATGCTGATATTA
>JBJEMO010000144.1:0-11451 GCA_051879715.1 Bilifractor sp. | reverse complement strand
TTACTGTCCGTTTACGAACGGAAACAGACAAATGAGAAGTGTCCTCTTGACGCACTTTTGAACGGTAACCAGTTCTCTAGCGTGTCAGGAGGGTGCAGACGCGCAGATTGACAGCACAACTACTTGCGTGCTATAATTTCGAATATCTATGAATTGTAACAATCTTGTAACTTTTATCCAGAACAGAAGCCTGCTTCTGTTCATGTAATAGGGGAATGCTATTATGAATGCTCGTAAATTTTCTGGAATCGTTGCGATTGGTATGAGTGCCGCCATGCTTCTGTCCGGATGCTCTTTTTCAGGTGGCATGAATCGGCTGGTGGGATCCATTACCGATACAGGCAAGGAGACGGTTCTTTCATCTTCCAGCGAGGCGGGGACACCGGTTGAAGCCATCAGCTATGATACATCTGTCGAGGCACCTGTCTTCAATACTGACCTTGCAGGATCCACCGATGTAGCACAGAACGGAACAATCACCCTCACAGCTGATGCCTCTGTTTCCGGCGGCGGCACCCTCAGCTACCAGTGGTATTCCAATAATGTAGATTCCACCGGGGGCGGAACAAAGATTGCAGGCGCAACGGAGGCGGAGTATACACCGGATACCTCCAGCAGTGGAACAACCTACTACTATGTTGTTGCCATCAATACACAGAACGGGAAGGTCAACGAGACTACCAGTTCCACACACAGTGTGAAGGTATGGGCCAATATGTACTGGCAGCGCAACGCGGACAATGGCGGTTTCCAGTACCTGAATCATGATGACGGTTCCTATCCGACTAATACATCCATGGAGATTGACGGCGTCACCTATACCTTTAACGACAGTGGTTTCGCGGTTGATCCGGATACCGGGGATTATGTGGACGTCACACAGTATGGAGAGTCTGCTACGGACAGCACTTCCGCTTCATCTGCTGCGGACAGTGGTTCGGATACAGCGGCATCCTCATCGGCCAGTTAACTGCAGATCATAAACAGCTGCTCTGTTGCAGCGCATCAACAAACAGAAACGGGAATACGTATGAGTGAAAAAGTAAGAGTTGTCGTAGATGCCATGGGAGGCGATTACGCTCCGGTGGAACCGGTAAAGGGGGCTCTGGAGGCACTTCAGGAGAACGACAGAATAGAGCTGCTTCTGGTTGGTCAGGAAGACCGGATCAAGGCAGAGCTCTCCAAATACCAGTACGATACCGCCAGGGTAAGAATCGTCCCTGCGGATGAGGTCATCGAGACCGGTGAACCCCCGGTCCGGGCAATCCAGACGAAGAAGAATTCGTCCCTCGTTGTCGGGCTGAACCTTGTACATAAAGGTGAGGCGGATGCCTTTGTGTCCTCCGGCAGCACAGGTGCTGTGCTTGTCGGTGGTCAGGCCATCGTCAAGAAAATACGCGGTATACACAGGGCGCCACTGGCACCTCTGTTGCCCACGGCAAACGGGGTTTCCCTTCTGATTGACTGCGGAGCGAGCGTAGATGCGCGCCCTGCACATCTGGTGCAATTTGCCGTAATCGGTTCAATTTACATGAAGCAGGTCCTTGGGATTGAAAATCCCCGCGTAGGTCTTGTCAATATCGGTGTGGAGGAGGAAAAGGGCAATGCACTCTGCAAGGAAACCTATCCTCTGCTGGCGGATTGTCCCTATATCAATTTCATCGGAAATGTCGAGGCAAGGGATATCAGCAAGGGTGTCGCCGATGTATATGTAACCGAGGCCTTTGTCGGAAATGTCATTCTGAAGATGTATGAGGGTGTCGCCAGCACCCTGCTTCACGAGATCAAGGGTGCGATTTATTCCACGACCCGCAGCAAGATCGGCGGTCTTCTGATCAAGCCGGCACTGAAGAGTACCTTGAAGAAGTTTGATGCAACCGCCTATGGCGGCGCACCGCTGCTGGGACTGAAGGGGCTGGTCGTAAAGACCCATGGAAGCTCAAAGGCAAAGGAATTCAAGAACACCGTGCTTCAGTGTATACAGTTCAAGGAGCAGGATGTAAACGGTAAAATCCAGGAATTTCTTGCAAAGGAATCTGCCGCAAAAGAATCTGCCCGGCAATCAGCTGAAGGTGCAGAACAGCAGAACGATTCCCAGTGAGGCCGGATCATGGAATTTGAACTGCTGCAAAACATCATAGTCGAGATTCTTCATGTTGATCCCAGAGAGATCACAATGGAGACTACATTTACAGGTGATCTTGGTGCAGATTCTCTGGACCTGTTTCAGATTGCCTCCCTCGTTGATGAGAAATTCGAGATAGAGATCACCGGAGAGGAATTTCTGAACATCAGAACAGCCGGAGATCTCGTAAACCTGATCAGAGAAAAGACCAGAAAATAAGGGTTCTTATAAAGACTGCCGCCGGTTTTTCAGGCCATAACAACCGGAGGCAGTCTTTGTTGCGTTTCTATGCTGCACTTCATACTGTATAATATGAGCGCACAGGCAGATCCTGCAGAACGCAGCACTATTTGCTGGCACTGAGGGGTATAGAAACAGGACAGCTTTCACTGAGCAACGCAAAAAAGGAACAGGAGAAGAGGTTATGGAAGAGAAACTAACGGAATTACAGCAGAAAATCGGTCATACTTTTACTGATATCACTTGGCTTGAACTGGCCCTTCGTCACAGCTCTTATGCGAATGAACATCATCTCGGCCATAAGGGTTGTAACGAGAGGCTGGAATTCCTCGGCGATGCGGTTCTGGAGCTGGTATCCAGCGCCTATCTGTATGATCACTATCCGGAGCTTCCGGAGGGGCAGCTGACCCGTCTTCGTGCCAGCCTTGTCTGTGAGCCTACGCTGGCTTACGATGCCAGGCAGTTCGGCCTTGAAAATTATCTCCTTCTCGGAAAGGGTGAGGAGGCCACCGGTGGCAGAAAGCGGGACTCCGTGGTTTCGGATGCACTGGAGGCGGTCATAGGTGCAATTTTCAAGGATGGCGGCTTTACAGAAGCCAGAAGCTTTATTCTCAGATACATCATGGACGACGTAGCCCATAAGCAGCTGTTTCACGATTCCAAAACCCACCTGCAGGAGATGCTGCAGGCTGTATCAGACGAAACCATCCATTATGAAATCATTGGCGAAAGTGGCCCCGACCACAATAAGCACTTTGATGCACAGGTTTGGATTGGCGACCGTCTGCTCGGCGAGGGAAGCGGTCATTCCAAGAAGGCAGCAGAGCAGCAGGCAGCCTACTATGCTCTCACCCACATGTCCCGTGCTGACATGCCAGGTGTCTGAGATCTGTCCATAAGCATACTTTTTAAAGGGGAACACAGAATACATGTATCTGAAATCAATTGAAATGCAGGGCTTCAAATCCTTTGCGCTCAGAACCCGTCTCGAATTTCACAATGGTGTGACAGGTATCGTCGGCCCGAACGGCTCCGGAAAGAGCAACGTTGGTGACGCAGTGCGATGGGTCCTTGGTGAGCAGAGCGCAAAATCCCTTCGCGGCGGCAATATGCAGGACGTCATTTTTGCAGGGACAGAGAACCGGAAGCCGGTCGGCTTTGCAATGGTTGCCATTACACTGGACAATTCGGACCGCAAGCTGAACTTTGACGCGGATGAAGTCACTGTCATGCGGAAGCTGTACCGTTCCGGAGAGAGTGAATACCAGCTGAACGGCCGCTCCTGCAGACTCCGTGATATCCATGAGCTGTTCTATGATACCGGTATCGGTAAGGAGGGTTACTCCATTATCGGTCAGGGTCAGGTAGAAAAAATTCTCAGTGGAAAGCCTGAGGACCGCAGGGAGCTTTTCGATGAGGCGGCCGGGATCGTGAAGTTCAAGCGCAGAAAGGCAACCGCCCTGAAAAAGCTGGAGGATGAGCAGGCAAACCTTGTCCGTGTAAACGACATTCTCAGTGAAGTGACGCGGCAGATCGGCCCTCTGGAGAAGCAGTCCGCCAAGGCGGAGGAGTACCTGAACCGCCGTGACCGTCTCAGAACGCTGGATATCCAGCTGTTCCAGATCGACGAGGGACGCACTGAGACACAGCTGCAGGACCTGCAGCAGAAGAAGGCTATTGCGGAAGATCATCTGCAGGACCTGACCCATCGCTTTGAGGAGACGAAATCTGAATATCAACGGGTAGAGGAAGAGCTGGAACAGCTGGAGGACAGCATCAGTGCCTCCCGGGAGGATATGCAGAACGCTATCCTTGAAAAGCAGCAGCACGACGCACAGATTCAGGTTCTTCAGGAGCAGATCCGGGCTGCGCAGAACAATGCAAAGCTTCTGCAGGACCGTCTGGACGTGATTGATCAGGACCGAAGCAGCAGAAGCAGAAGCGCGGATGAACAGCTGCAGAAGCAGAAGGAACTGCAGGAGGAGCTGATCCGGGCTGAAGCCGAACAGAATGCGCGCGAGGAAGATGTCGCCCGCATCAAGGATGAAATCGAGGGAAAGAAAACAGCAGAAGAACAGAGCCGGAATGACACCATTGCGCTGCTGAACAACCGGTCCACCATCCGGGAACAGTTGCAGCGCTTTGAGACCATGCTGGAGCAGCTGGAGATCAGGAAGTCCTCACTGGCATCACGTATCCTTCAGATCAAGAGAGATGCAGACAGCGAAAAAAAGAACCTGGCAGAGCTCGAGCGCAGCCTTGCCGGAATTAACGCGGAAGTGGAAGAACACAGAAAGTCCGTCGCTGATCAGGAAAAACGGGCCATACAGCTGGGAGAATATCTGAATGCAGAGAATCACCAGCTGGAGACCAGTCAGTCCGCCTATCACAGAGATGCATCGCGACTGGAGTCCCTTCGGAATATCACAGAACGATATGAGGGTTATGGCAACAGCATCAAGAAGGTGATGGAGCAGAAGGAAAATAACCCCGGCATCCACGGCGTCGTAGCCGACCTGATCAAGACAGACAAGAAATACGAGACGGCCATTGAGACAGCTCTGGGCGGATCTCTCCAGAACATCGTCACAGACAATGAAAACACCGCCAAATACCTGATTGAATATCTGAAGCGCGGTCATTTTGGCCGTGCCACCTTCCTGCCGCTTACAGCCATGAAGGAGGACAGCAGCTATTCCAGGCAGAATCTGCAGGCGATCTGCAGGGAGGATGGGATTCTGGGCATCGCCGATGAGCTTGTTACCTGTGACAAAATTTATAAGGGTGTTGTCAGTCGTCTTCTCGGCAGGACACTTGTAGCTGACACCATTGATCATGCGATTGCCGTCAGCCGCCGTCACCACCAGTCTGTGCGGATGGTGACGCTGGAAGGAGAACTGCTCAGCCCCGGAGGTTCCATGACAGGTGGTTCCTTCAAATACAACAGCAATCTGCTCGGAAGAAGGAGGCAGATCAAGGAGCTGGAGGGCAGTGTCCGGGCGCTGAAGGAGGAAATGCAGCAGATTCAGAAGAAAATAGCGGATCACAGAGCCGAGCGTAACGAACTGCGCAGCAGTCTTTCCGCCCGTCAGGATGAACTGCAGAAGCTGCTGATCCGGCAGAATACCGCCACAGTCAGCCGTAATACTGCCAGAGAAAAGGAGAAGGAACTGGCAGAGAATCTGGCAAAGCTCATGGAAGAGCAGGAAGGTATTACCGGCCAGATGGATGAATTGCGGGAGAAGCACGCTCTGATCGGCAGCGAACTCGAAAACTCCCAGAAGGAAGAGGAGGATCTGGAGGATAAGCTTCGCCGGATCTCCGATGAAGCAGCCGCATTACAGCAGCGGGAACAGTCTGCGCTGGACGCACAGGACCAGGCAAGACTTGCATGCTCCAATATCCGGCAGCAGCTTACATTTCTGGACGAGAAGCGCAAGACCACAGCAGAAGAGCTGGACCGTCTGGACACGGAGCGCGGATCCCTGCTTCAATCCCTCTCTGAAGGCAGTGAGGGTTCCGGCAAGAAGGCCGCGCTGATCACAGACATACAGAACAAGATAGAGGAATTGACCCGGACCATTGCAGATGAGAAGGAAAAGGGTGTCTCCCTGCAGGAGACAAAGGAAACGCTGACCAGGAATCACAAGGCTTTTTTCGAACAGCGTGACCGTCTCAATACCGAAAAATCCGAGATGGACCGGGAGATCTTCCGGCTCGGGTCCCAGATGGAAAAGCTGGAGGAACAGAAAGAGGCACAGATCAATTATCTGTATGAAGAATATCAGCTGACACCGGACCAGGCGGAGGCGGTCCACTTTGAGGAAATGCCTGACCGCACACCCCTTCGGAAGGAAATCTCCCAGCTCAAATCCGAAATCAAGGCCCTTGGCAGTGTCAATGTCAATGCTATCGACGAATACAAGGAGCTGAAGGAGCGCCACGATTTTCTTCAGACACAGCACAGCGATCTGATCAAGGCGGCAGATGACCTGAAAGAAATCATCCGCCAGCTGGACGAAGGCATGCGCAGGCAGTTCAAGGAACACTTTGCACTCATTCAGGTGGAGTTCAACAAGGTATTCCAGCAGCTCTTCGGCGGTGGAAAGGGAACCCTGGAGCTGGTGGATGAGGAGAATATTCTGGAATCCGGCATCGTCATCATCTCTCAACCGCCGGGAAAAAAGCTGCAGAATATGATGCAGCTCTCCGGTGGGGAAAAGGCTCTGACAGCCATCGCCCTCCTGTTTGCCATTCAGAATCTGAAGCCATCCCCCTTCTGTCTGCTTGATGAGATCGAGGCGGCGCTGGATGACAATAATGTAGGCCGCTTTGCCGCCTATCTGCACAAGTTGACAAAGAATACGCAGTTTATTATTATTACTCACAGGCGCGGCACCATGGCTGCAGCTGACCGGCTGTATGGTATTACCATGCAGGAAAAGGGTGTTTCCGTCCTTGTTTCGGTCGATCTGATCCAGGAGCAGCTGGACAGCTGACCAGCGCCTGACGCATGATACGGCAGAGAAGTGCTCCGACGGACCTGTACATCCGTCTGTATTTAAGCGTAAGCGGTTAACCGGATCAATTGATCTACGATCTATATATAAGGAGAATGTAAATGGCAGGTTTTTTCAGCCGGCTGTTCAAGGGCCTTACCAAAACCCGTGACAGCATGAACGAAAATCTGGATGAGGCTTTCGGATGTTCTGAAATCAACGATGAGTTTTATGAATGTCTGGAGGAAGCCCTCGTAGCCAGTGACATGGGTATCGAAACCACGGAGACCGTCATCGACAATCTTAAGGAAATTGTCAGTGACCTCGACATCAAAAAACCGGCGGACTGCAAGAAATACATGGTGGACTGTTTCCGCCAGCAGATGAAGGTGGATGAGCATGCATATGACTTCGAGAAGGAGCCTTCTGTCATCCTCGTCGTCGGTGTAAATGGCGTGGGCAAGACCACTACAGTAGGTAAGCTGGCAGCAAAGCTGCATCATCAGGGCAAGAAGGTCATCATTGCTGCAGCCGATACCTTCCGCGCCGCGGCTATTCCACAGCTGGAGACCTGGGCCGGAAGGGCAAAGGTGGACATCATCACCGGGCAGGAGGGAGCAGATCCCGCATCTGTCGTATATGATGCCGTCGCCGCAGCGAAGGCCCGCAAAGCAGACGTTCTTCTGATTGATACAGCCGGAAGACTGCACAACAAGAAGAACCTCATGCAGGAGCTTCAGAAGATCTATAAGATTCTCGCCGGCTCCTGCCCGGACGTACATCTGGAGACTCTTCTGGTTCTGGACGGAACAACAGGACAGAACGCAATCCTCCAGGCCAAGAGTTTTGCGGAGGTCGCACATATCACCGGCCTTGTCATCACGAAGCTTGATGGTACCGCAAAGGGCGGTATTGCCGTTGCCGTCCAGTCCGAACTGCAGATCCCGGTCAAGTATATCGGCGTAGGAGAACAGCTGGATGACCTGCAGAAATTTGACCCGAATTCCTACGTAAACGCGCTCTTTGATACAAACCCGGAGCACGACAATACCTGAAAACCAAACTCCATCCAACAACAGAAAGTGTGCCAAAAATGAGTGAAAAAGAAATGCTGACACTGAATGCATTTGAAGAAGCCTCGGAAATCGTGAAGAAGGTTACTGCAGACACAAAGCTGGTCTACAGTGATTACTTCAGCTCCCAGACAGGAAACCGCTGCTACCTCAAGCCGGAGAACATGCAGGTTACCGGAGCCTACAAGATCCGTGGTGCCTATTACAAGGTGAGCACTATGAGTGAGGAGGACCGGAAGAAGGGTCTGATCACCGCATCGGCAGGCAACCATGCACAGGGCGTAGCCTACGCGGCAAAGGCCTATGGCTGCAAGGCAGTGATCGTAATGCCCACGACCACACCTCTGATCAAGGTAGAGCGCACAAAGAGCTATGGCGCAGAGGTCGTACTTTACGGAGACGTCTACGATGACGCCTGCAAGAAGGCCCTGGAGCTGGCTGACGAAAAGGGCTATACCTTCATTCATCCCTTCGATGATCTGACCGTTGCAACCGGACAGGGAACCATTGCGATGGAGATCGTCCAGGAGCTTCCTGTTGTCGATACCATTCTTGTGCCGATCGGAGGAGGCGGACTTGCCACGGGTGTATCCACCCTTGCCAAGCTGCTCAATCCTAAAATCCGCGTGATCGGTGTAGAGCCTGCGGGTGCAAACTGCATGCAGGTATCTCTCAGAAACGGTAAGGTTACTGAGCTTCCCAGCGTCAATACAATCGCAGACGGCACAGCTGTAAAGCGTCCGGGCGAGAAGATTTTCCCGTACATTCAGAAAAACATTGACGACATCATCACCATTCCGGATGAGGAGCTTGTCGTTGCATTCCTTGACATGGTAGAGAACCACAAGATGATCGTGGAAAACTCCGGACTGCTCACCGTCGCTGCTTTAAAGCATCTGAAGCCTGAGAACAAGCGTGTCGTAGCCGTTATGAGCGGTGGCAACATGGATGTCATCACCATGTCGCAGGTGGTCCAGAACGGCCTGATTGCCAGAGACCGTATCTTCACGGTATCTGTGCTCCTTCCGGACCGCCCGGGCGAGCTTGTGCGTGTATCCACCGTCATCGCCCAGAACCAGGGCAATGTCATCAAGCTGGAGCACAATCAGTTTTACAGCACCAACCGCAACGCAGCCGTTGAGCTCCGGATCACGATGGAGGCATTTGGAACTGCACACAAGAAGCAGATTCTCAAAGCACTTGAGGATGCCGGCTTCAACCCGAAGGAAAAGCACATCAGTCTTTAATATGAATCAGAAAATCAATTATCAGAAGGAGCTGGAAAAGACCCTGGCGTCTCTGCAGGCAGAGGGCCGCACACCGACACTGCTGCTGCACAGCTGCTGTGCACCCTGCAGCAGCTATGTACTGGAGTATCTTTCCCCTTATTTCAGGATCACCGATTTTTATTACAACCCGAATATTTCTCCGGCGACCGAGTATCAGAAGCGCGTTGATGAGATGAAACGGCTGATCCAGGAAATGCCTCTGGCAAATCCGGTGACCTTTGATGAGGGAAGATACGATCCGGACCGCTTCTATGAAATGGCAAAAGGTATGGAAGACATTCCCGAGGGAGGGGAGCGCTGCTTTGCCTGCTATGCACTCCGGCTCCGCGAGGCGGCAGAGGAAACAGTCCGGCTTCACATGGATTTTTTCACAACGACGCTCTCAATCAGCCCTTTGAAAAACGCGCAGAAGCTCAATGAAATCGGCACACAGTTCGGCAGGGAGTACGGCGTCCCCTACCTGGTATCCGACTTCAAGAAAAAAAACGGCTTCAAGCGTTCCACTGAGCTGTCCAGGCAGTACAGCCTCTACAGGCAGAATTACTGTGGGTGCATCTATTCCAGACACCAGGCAGAGCTGGAGGGCAGGATATGACAGCGGAAAAAGTAATAAACAGCAAGTAAAAAATAATATTTTCGTTCAGAATATAGAAAAGGATCAGATATTATGGCACAGCTCTGGGGCGGCAGGTTTACAAAGGAAACCGACAAACTTGTATATAATTTTAATGCATCCATCAGTTTTGATCAGAAATTCTACCGGCAGGATATCCGCGGAAGCCTTGCCCATGTCAGAATGCTGGCAAAGCAGGGAATACTCACCATCGCTGAACGTGATCAGATCGTAGAGGGCCTTGAAGGTATTCTGCGGGATGTAGAAAATGGCACACTGAAAATCACGGACGAATATGAGGATATCCACAGCTTTGTCGAGGCCAACCTCATTGACAGGATCGGAGATGTGGGCAAGAAGCTCCATACAGGCAGAAGCCGCAACGATCAGGTGGCCCTGGACATGAAGCTCTTTGTCAGGGATGAGATTGACGCCCTGGACCCGCTTCTGAAAAAGCTTCTGGACGTGATTGAACGCATCATGGAAGAGAACGTGGAGACCTATATGCCGGGCTTTACACACCTCCAGAAGGCCCAGCCGGTGACACTGGCCCACCATTTTGGCGCTTATTTTGAGATGTTCCGCCGGGACAGAAGCCGTCTCGCTGACATCCGGAAGAGGATGAATACCTGTCCACTTGGCGCAGGCGCACTTGCTGGTACCACCTATCCGCTGGACCGCATGTACACCGCACAGCAGCTGGATTTCGATGAGCCCACCGCGAACAGCATGGACTCCGTTTCCGACCGTGACTATATCATCGAGCTGCTCTCTGCGCTTGCCACGATTCAGATGCACCTGTCCCGCTTCAGTGAGGAGATCTGCATCTGGAACTCCAACGAATACCGCTTTGTTGAGATTGATGACGCATACAGTACCGGAAGCTCCATCATGCCCCAGAAGAAAAATCCTGATATTGCCGAGCTGGTCAGAGGCAAAACCGGACGGGTGTACGGTGCTCTGATGCAGATGCTCACCAGCATGAAGGGGCTGCCTCTTGCGTACAATAAGGACATGCAGGAGGACAAGGAGCTCACCTTTGATGCGATCGATACCGTAAAGGGCTGCGTCGTACTCTTCACAGGCATGCTGGATACCATGAAGTTCAACAAAGCCGTGATGGAAAACTCTGCAAAGCACGGCTTCACAAACGCGACAGATGTTGCAGACTATCTGGTCCGGAAGGGAATTCCCTTCCGCGATGCGCACGGTATCACAGGTCGCCTTGTTCTTGATTGTCTGGACAAGGGCTGCCCTCTTGATGACCTGTCGCTGGAAGAGTTCCGCAAATATTCTCCCGCTTTTGACAGTGACATTTACGAAGCAATCAGCATGAAGACCTGTGTCGAGCGCCGGAACACCACAGGCGCACCCGGTCCGGAGGCTATAAAGGAGGAAATTGCAAGGAACAGGAAATACCTTGCCGACAGCTGATTTCTACCGCAGCTCTGTGTGAAAGACCGGCAGATTTTCCGGCCTTTATCCTGCTTTGCTCCATATTCTTTACGAAACCTGGAAACATAGAGCAGATTCCAGGTTTTTGCTATTTTTTGATTTTGGGTTGCATTGCCACCTGAAAAGTAATAGAATACGTGAAAACAATTAATGATAG
>JBJEMO010000143.1:0-11462 GCA_051879715.1 Bilifractor sp. | reverse complement strand
TAGGAGTCTAGCTCATCTGATACTAACTAAATGACATTGTCTCTGAACAGTAACCTGTTATTTGAAAATTTTGCCTGTTTCTTCATGAAAAATGTGATAAAATGAAAAACAGAGCGGTATTGTGCAGATTACTTCCTTTTTCTTTTACATACAGAGGGCATGGATATGAACAGGGATAAGACAAACGAGATCATTGATTTTTACATTGACAAATTTGACAAAACTGCCGGAAAGGAACATGATGAGCTGTACAAATGGCGCTCTGCATGGCAATGCCGACAGAACTGGAACCCTGATGCGGATGATTTCTGTACAATGTTTCAGAGCTGTTTCAAAGACAGCACGCCACTGATTTCCAGTAGTTTCTGGTGGCCGGATAATGGTATTGTGATGCTTTGTGACGCCCGGAACAATCATCAGGAAGCTGTTCGGGATGCCTTCAGAACATTGACCCAGGATACAGGCGATGATCTGAGTCTTCGCGGAAAAAATGTCTTTGCTTTTATAAGCAGGATCAACAGCCTGCTTGAGGGACGTTCGAGTGGGAAAGGATATCTGCAGAACGTCCGTTCTGCGCTGTCTTATCTTGGGCTGATAGATCCCCGGAAGGATTTTATATATAAACCAACTGCTGCCGGCAATTTTGCAGACTCGGTGGAGTTTGCTGAGAATTTCAGCAGTGGTCAGGCATTCCGGCTTGATCTCTATTATAAGATGTGCGGGGAATTGATTGATATCGTCCGCACACGTCCGGATTTATTGGAAGTCGTTCAGAGAGAATTGCAGCGACAGGCAGAAACCTGCAATATGCCAGGTCTTGCAGAAATTGATCCGGATTTTCATATCCTTGCCTATGATATCATGTACACCGCAGATGCATACGATTATTATATGGATCATCCCTTTGTGCATCGGACAAAGGCTTCGCGCACAAAGCAGGAAAAAGAAGAGCAGAAACAGGAAATTGAAAATGAAATCTCTTATATAAAAGATCAGATCTCACTGCTTACGGAAAAGCTTGCAAAAATGAAGGAAGATGATTTGCAGGGGATATCCGTCAATCATAAGAAATTTGGAGAAGGACGGATCATCCGGCGTGACGGGGACAAGGTGACAGTTGACTTTCCTGCAGGAAAGAAAGTCCTGAGTCTGTCTTTTCTTACTGCAAATGGCATTCTCGGTGATGAAGCACTGGCATCTGCACACCGGGAACGCATGGACATAACGGCAAAGCTTGCAACATATAAGGCGAATCTGGCAATCAAGAATTCTGAGCTGCACTATTTTATCCAGAAAAACAAATCCAGAAAGCAGCTGCAGGAAGAAGAGGAAGAGAGAGAACGACAGACACTTTCAGCATTGAAGAAAAATAAATGATCAATTTTATAAATAATTATTTCATGAAGCATTATTTCATGAAAAGCAGGGTATATTCTTTGATGAGCCGGGTTATAGCCCGGCTTACGCTTTTCTTTTTCGTCTTCACCCTGTGTGGTGCATTCTTTCTGCTTATTCTCCATAAATCATATAATGGGGGAAGCTACAGTGGACAGGTGAATTGGCAGGAAACAGATACGGATGATCTGTGGAATTATTACAAAAGTACACTGAATCTAATAAATCCTAATGATCCGGAATCAAACCCTGATGTCATGACTTCTACAGGAAGTACCTTTGATGCCAATTATTATGCGCTGATTTATGGCCGGAATACCTGGTACAGATTTCGCGCTTTCAGCAGATCACTTTATCAGAATGATTCGTATATCATTCCGGGTCTTCGGCAGACAAATGTCTCCGGTGTGGCTACTTCCCACATGGTTCCGCAAGGCATCTGTACAGCAGGTGATTATATTCTGATTTCCGCATACAGTTCCTCCAGTAAAGTCTGGACAAGTTCGGTAATCTATGTATTGGATAAGGATACAGGAAAGTATCTCACAACCCTTGCGTTAAGTACACGCTGCCATGTAGGTGCTCTGGATTACAGCACAAAAACGAACCGTGTCTATATTGCGGATTCCAGTATGAAGGATGAGCGGATTCCTCATACAAATCTTTCCTCCCAAGGTGAACAAACCGGTGCAAAGTACAGAATCTGGGAGCTGTCCATGCGAAATCTCAGAAAGTATATCAATCAGAATAAAGATTCCGTTTATGTGTCTTTGACAAAATATGTGACCTGTGATACGGTTCCTTCTTTTATTTTTATCCACAAGAATACACTTTTTGTTGGCAGCTTTAACATGGATAGTTTTTATCCGAGAAGCTATGCTACTGCCTATAGCCTGAAGACGGGGAAAGTAATCAGCTACAAGCTGTATCTGAGCTTTCTCACGCAAGGTGCACAGATTGTAGAACATAATGACGGTTTATACATTATCACATCAAGCTCCTATGGAAGAAACAATGCATCATATCTGCATATCCACAGAATCCATTATAACAGTAAATTGGGCTGGTATCTGAATCCTGTCGAGGTTCGGGTTGTCTGTATTCCAAACATGAGTGAAGATCTGGATGCCCGGGCTGATCATCTGTTAATTAACTTTGAGTCCGGGGCCAATAAATACCAGAACGGGAATGTCACGCAATACCAGATGGACAGAATCCTGAATGTATCCATCGACAGTCTGATTGAGGGGTACCAGATGCTGGTTCCTTATGCAGATGCTTCACAGGCAATGGAAAATGGTTTTTCCACTCCTGACTCTGGAGAAGATTCGATTACAGATACAGAAACTATGAAAGGATCTGAAAATGTTTATCAGGAAGGTGCAGCAGCCGGTACGCAGACATCTGATACCCGGAACACCCATATAATAGAAAATGCGCTGATTCCAATAAATTGTTGTGACAGGAATAGCAGGTTTTATATTGAGCGTTGTAAAGCGTAATACTTCCGTACAGATAACCATGCAAAGGGAGAATATAAAAAGGAGAATATAAAAATATGAAACACAGAAAGACAGCGATAATAATGTGTGCAGCAATGATCACAGCAGCCTTTTTTTCCGGCTGCGGCTCTGACAAAACTTCTGACAGCATGTCTTCAGAAAGCAGTTCCATAATAACTGCGAAAGAATCATCTGTTACAGAAGGCTCCTCTGAGACAGAACAGGTGGTTTCAGATAACAGTAATGCGGTAATTTCTGCTTCGGTCAGCAGTTCTTCCATAGAGAGTGCGGCAGATCAGGTAGATATTGACAATCGGACAGATATACCGGATGGGAATTACACTCCGGAAAAATTCACCTGGAGTGGCGGATCAGGCAGGGTAAACATCACCTGTAACGAAGTTGAAGTGGAAGATGGCAGAAGTTATGCCACAATACAGTTCAGCAGCACGCACTATATCTATGTCAAGGCAGGAGGTATCAGGATAAACGGAGACGGAACGGGGACATTCCGTATTCCAGTATTGTTAAATGAAAATAATACCATCATTGGATGCACAACAGCAATGTCCGTTCCGCACGAGATTGAATATTCTCTTTTTGTCACTCTTGGTGTCACAGATCAGACGTATTCTGCTTCCTCAGATACTCCGGCTCTGGATGAGAACTATACTTCATTTGATGAGACGGCTCCCGCAATTTCCGGATTTACATTCCAGTCTGCAGTTATTCCGCAAAACGCATCGTTGTTCCGTATTTTTCAATATGATCAGAATGTTTCTCTTGTTGAGGTACAGCTTCATTCCGATGCCAGTGCGGAGGAAAATGCCTCCGAAGAAGCCTCCGAGGCAGATGCAGGAGAAAGTTCCGGGACAGACTCCGGGGCACTTTCCGGGACAGAATCTGCTGCAGAGACTACAGCTGGCTTATTCCGGAATAATATTATCAAATATCTCATCGTTCCGGAGCAGACAGAATTGCCTGCCGGAACGGAGAAACAGGCAATTGTAATACAAAAACCCTGCGCCCAGGTCTTTATTGCATCAGAGCAGGTATCCGCTTCTCTGACGCAGTGGGGATTATCTGATGCTTTCCAGACAGTTGATGCGGGCAGCTACAACGCGTGGGACCTGAAAACATTACTGCAGTCAAAGACAAGTCTGATCATTGAAGATGGTCAGATCCTTTCTGATGAAAACATGGATATCTTTCAGAAAAACGTGAATGCTTCCATACAGATGAACATTCCGATGTTTATCGATCAAAGTGCTGATGAGAACAGAGAAACGGCACAGACAGAATGGAAACAGGTTTATCAGCTGTTTTTTTCATAATGCAATAGCGAATTATGCTCTGAGCAGACAAAATCTGAGGGTGTTCATCCGGGAAAGTTTGTAATATAATGGCAAAATAAAGGAGCGTATTATCCAATGCATGATATATAATGGCAAAATAAAAGGAGCGTATTATCCAATGCATTATAAAAAATTGATCTTAACATTAGTAACTGCAGGAATGCTGGTCACTCAGTGTGTCCCCGCTTATGCGGATGACAGCAGCACAGCGGCGGTTTCATCCTCCTCTGTGTCAATAAGTGGACAGACAGATACAGCTGCATCTTCCTCATCTGTGCCTGTTTCGTCGGACTCTGCCAACAGCGCGGGGAGCGGAACAGACGTTTCTGGAAACGATGGTACGTCTTCATCTTCATCGTCAGAATCCGGAAAGAATACAGACAATACATCTTCCGGCTCCGCGACAGAAGGCGATTCCGGTAATACCTCTTCTGCATCTGATGCAAAAGATGGCGGAAATAGCGTCAATACAGATAGCAGCACGTCCTCTTCCTCTGCCAGTACGGATCAGACCCCGAACTCCTCTGCTGATTCGTCAAAGGATGGCAATACAGGAAGCACTGCTGTCAGTTCTGATACAAAAAATGCCGCTGAAAAGGAAGCTTCAGCGGCAGCAAAGAATGACGCCGCTTCTGCTCCGGTTGTCCCGGCGAATGTCGCAGGAACCGTTGATCAGAGTGCGGCAGAGAAAGAGACCTTTGCTTATCTCACTGAATATCTTGGACTCAATAATGCTGCTGCTGCCGGACTTCTGGCCAACTTTTATCAGGAGACGATGTTTCAGTATAAGGCAATCGGCGGAAATGGCATTGCATATGGACTGGCACAATGGACCGGTGGCAATTTCACAAGTCTTGCAAGCTGGTGCAGCACCAATAGCAGAGATTATACAACCATTGACGGACAGATGCATTATCTCAAATATGATCTGGAAACCAATTACCCCGCAGTATATGCATATCTGAAAAACCTTCCGAATACTGCAGAGGGTGCTGCTGCCGCAGCAGCGTTTTTCTGTACCTATTATGAGCGCCCTGCCAACACACAGACAAGAGCCGCAGAGCGTACTGCATATGCACTGCAGGTTTTCTGGCCCAGGTACCAGAGCTATATTCTGGAAGAAGATGAGAATGTCAAGGCCTATATGGACTGGCTCTCTGATAATGCCTCCGGAAAGTCCCAGGCATACAGCAGTGACACAAGTACACGGAAATCCGACAATAATCCGTATGCATTTTTATTCTATGCCCTGTACGACAACGGTTATCTTCTGGCCGAAAACGGAAAGGTTCCCTTCGACAGCAGCAATGTTTTGTCTGAGCTTTCAGAACATGGATTTGTTGAGGAACAGGATGCTGAGTCTGATGGGGAAAAGCTGAAGGCAGGCGATATCGTTCTATATGAAAATACAAACACCGCCTGCATCTACAGGACTGCTGGTCTTGTCTATCAGACGAGTGCATCTGATGCTTCAGATGCGTCTTCCGGTACGGATCAGATCACTTCCGGTGAACTGGATACCTCAGTGGCACGTAAAGTCTTCCGGCTGCAGTCAAAGGACACGGAACTTCCTTCGCTGGCTGCAAAAATGGTAGACCAGCTTTCTAATAAGCTTTATATGTATAGTGACAATATCCGCCAGATCAGAAAGACAGATGATGACAGCTACACGTTCCTGTTCAATTCATTAAAAAGTAACGGCGAATTAAGTGATGTAGATACAGCTTTTACAAAAGATACGATGGATCATGTCCTGTGTACGCACAGCTATCAGAATATTGCTGCGGAAATCGGACAGAATACGGCGTCACTTTCTGCAGGTGATATTGTGTGGGACCCGGACTTTGGTGCTGCCGTATACCTGGGCAAGGACCGCTACATTTTCCTGGATAATGATGTGGATCTTCAGATGTCCAGGATTACCGGCATCAAAAACTGCAGATATCTGGAAATCAGGAAGATCACTGGTAAAACCTGGACGGCTGTTTATCACAGAATGTAAGTAATGAGTATGAAGAGTTTTTCTATTTCCTGCTGTCTGGCCGGCCTGGCAGCAGTCATATCTGTTGTTCCCGTTTCTGCCATATGCGTATATGGGGAAGGGTATACACTGGTTGGAGAAGATGTGACCGCATCTTCTCCAGCTTCAGCTTCTCCGGATCTTGCCAGGACAGAAGAGGCAGCGGGAACAACCCATGGTGGAAATGCTGATGGAGAAACCGAAAGCATTCCTGTCCAGAATTCCCCCACAGATGTATCCGGTGTCACGCAATCAATCAGTGCTGATCGGAACAGCACAGCCAGTGGAAGCCAGGAGGGAACGGAGCTGATGTATTTTCAGGATGTATATCAGCACACCTATTCGATGTACCGTGACCTGGCGGCACTGCAGTCACCCTATGATGTCTCAAGATATTCCTGTACGGATCAGAGAATGACATATGAGGATGACTCCTATGTCTCCCGGATGGGTATAGATGTTTCCGAATATCAGGGGAACATTGACTGGGCACAGGTAAAGGCTTCGGGAATCGACTTTGCTTTTATCCGTATCGGAACACGGGGCTACGAAAGCGGATCTATTTACGAAGACAATCTTTGGGAACAAAACCTGAAAGCGGCGGAAACAGCAGGGCTGGACACAGGTCTCTATTTTTTTTCAGGCGCTGTGAATGAGACAGAGGCGGCAGAAGAGGCAGATTATATTCTGAATCGTCTGCAGGGTGAAACGCTGAAGCTTGGCATTGTTCTGGATGCGGAGACAATCGGGTCAGATACCTCCCGTTTTGATTCTCTTTCCAGGGAGCAGTATACAGCGAATGCAGCTGCCTTCTGCCAGAAGGTAGAAGAGGCCGGTTACAGGCCCGTGCTGTATGCAAATATCTTCTGGGAGGCATCACATTATGATATGAATCAGCTTTCTATCTATGATATCTGGTATGCAGACTATATGACAACACCACAGACACCTTACATGTATCGATACTGGCAGTACACAGATTCCGGCACCGTCCCGGGTATCAGTGGTACGGTTGATCTCGATGTAGAACTCATACCGAAATCCGAGCTTGTGAACTATTACGGGGTATTTCTGCTGGATGCTCTTCAGCAGACCCGAACGGGAACCGCACAGGCTTTCAGAAGCACATCCCAGTCAGATGGTGACACCTCACAGAAAAACGGATCAGATTCCTGCAATTATGGAAGGAACCTGATCCGTCAGTAAATTGTATTTATATTGCTCTGCAGCAGAATCAGAGAATCGGATAATAGCCGATGATGCTGTAGTCTTCCGGTACGCGCAGCATTTCTGCTTTTTCTGGAGTCTTCAGAACCCATCCGCCTCTCTGGGTGTTTCGCTGTGAGTAGATGATATCGAAATTAAACATCGTGGCACCTACGTCAAGTCCGGTATCTGTCTGCGATGTTATTTCCTCCTGCTTGACACAGAGGATCACATTGTTATCGCGCAGAATATACCGGTAGGGCTGCCTGTTCAGAAAGCTGGGTGCGAGACTTGCTGCATAGAATGCCTCATCCAGAAGCGGATCCATTGCGTTTTCATCCCAGTCCGCCGGTGTCCCCCAGGTCTGTTCATATACCAGATCATCCTGTGAGATTTTTGGCGCGATATGTGCCTCCCTCTGTCTGAATTTGAGGATGGAGGGTGTTTCGATATCCAGACGCGGTTTCATGGAAACCGGTTTTCCATAGCCTGCTGCCAGAATTACAACCGGCTCCTTGTCAGTTTCGGTCAGGAGAGCCCTCTTTGTGGCGGCAGGGTCCTGTACCGTCAGCCAGCAGTGCTCAATCTCCATGTCTGTCATTTTAAGACAGAGCTGTTCTCCGAGATATCCTGCATTATACAGATAATGCTCCTTCTTCTCTGAAAAGATGACAATGTAGTCCGGGGCACCAAAGGCCATACCACGGTATCCAACCACACCTTCAAGACGGTTTTTCATATCAGGATCCGTATAAATCCTGATTTCCGTATCAATTCCATCAATCAGTCTGGAAGCGTTCCTGAAAAAGACCCTGATTTCATTCAGGTCATCTTCGGGAATGGATTTCTTCTTGTATTCGCGTACCGATTGTCTGTCTTCAATTAATCTTTTATAATCCATAAAAACCTCCATTCATAAAAACTGCATATTGTAACCCTGTAATTTCTGGCACCGTACAGAAAATTATGCCGGATATTTCCGAATATTATAATACAACGCAGTGGAAAATAGTAATAGCATAATTCTGCTTATATCACTGATGCGGATGCTGGACAGGCAATCTCGAAAAAGACCTGTCTGTTATATGAAATCCGTTCTTTCCATTGTTTTTTGTTATATACAGCATATGATCGGCAAGAGTATAGAGTGAACTGTAATCCATATAGGTACCATCATTGATTGCACATCCTATACTGACAGTGACATAGTCATTGTCTGCCACGCTGATTGGAATCTTTCTGATGTTTTCCAGTACCTCCGTCAGCTTTTTGTTAACAAAGCTGCGATCCACCATCCGGACTGCATAAATGACAAATTCATCACCACCGAGCCTCGTAACAATATCCTCCTGCCTGAAAGAGTGAGAAAGACAGGACGCGACTGCTTTGAGTACTGCATCACCGGTCTGGTGGCCGTAAGTGTCATTGACGTGCTTGAAATAATCAATATCCAGGATGATAAAAGCGCCAGGAATGCCATTTAGTATGCAATTGTTTATAATCGCATCGCCGCCTTTTCTGTTATAGATACCGGTCAGGCCGTCATGTACAGCATTCGTAGCGGAAATTTCATTCGAGTGAAGAGTGTTCGTTCTTTGGTGGATGACAACACTGCTCCAGATCAGAGAAGCAACTGCAGTGACATTCACATATATGATATCCTGACCAGAAAATTCCGCAGGGATCGTGGCAGTGGAAATAATAATATCAAGCACGGAAAAACTGATAATCATCAGACATACTCTCCAGTACTGGTCGAGGATCAGCATGGGGAGTATGAGAAGCAAAAGCATGAATAAAATTCCCTTTTCTTCTGGAAATAAGGTGAAATGCAGGAACATCGCCGTTATCAGGATAATACATTCAAATATATATAGTGTTGCCGTACCGTGGTTGTCCGCGGTTCTGCCTGCGCTTTTTCCGGAAATGCCATCTATGCTGCGTTTACTGGGAATCTGCTGGTTTCTATTCTGATCAGGATTGGCCAGGAACGCGAAATAGATCGCAGAAAGAAATCCGACAACCATGATCATATAGATGCAGTATCCGAATTCCTTGAACTGGAAGATCAGGGCCTGACTGATCAGATCTACACCGCACAACAAAAGAATGGTAATGAGTAAAAAGCGTACACTATATTCATTTTGCATGTCCACCTGAGCGTGGTACTCCTGCAGAACAGGCATAACCATAAATTTATGTATGCGTACCTTTTCCCTCCTGTATATGGTCTGCGCAAAGTCAGGAATAGGAGACGTTGGTCGTTTCATTTGGCATCACCAGAATCCGTGAATATTAATAGCGTAATCAACAAACAATATGTTAATTATATCGATTTTACACAAAAACTGCAATGCACTTTTCCCTCTTTTGCTATATTATCCATAAAATCCATAAAACACTGTCTGTAAAATCCATAAAACGCTTTCTATTCAGAGGTTTTCTGAAATGTATTGCTCTGACAAGGTTAATAGTATCATTGATAAGGCAATGCAAAGAAAATTGATAGCACATATTTGTTGATTTACGGTATTTTCAAGTTGACATAAACAGTAACATATTTGTAAAGGTTTATTTACTTTCTGACCTCTCTATGTGGTTAAAATATCTCTACGGGAGTAGTTATGAATGCAGGGAGTATTTCGGTGAACGGGGAATTTTCCGAAATAGGATTCCGTATTCAGATAATTATGCGGTACTGTCTGTGCAGCGGTGAAATTTTGTGTATTTTTCAGCGCGGCAAAGCATAATTGGCAGTTCAATAAGGGGAGAGAAATACATAATGGCAAAAATGATTCTGGCTGCTGATAACAACAGTCTTCTTATCAATCGCCTGAAAAGCTCACTGGAGCAGGATGGGTATGAGGTAACCACAACAGACAGCGGTTCCGATGCATTGGAACTTGCGCAGAAAAACTGGTACGATCTTGTAATTATGGATGCTGTTTTTAAGGGAATGGAGGATTTTGAGTTGTGTGAACGCATCCGTGAATTTTCTGATGTTCCCATCATCATTGTATCTGAGCGGAATAAACCGATGGATAAAATCATGGGATTTGATTATGGTGCTGACGATTATGTATCCAAGCCATACAATACCAGAGAATTGAAAATCAGGATTCGCAAGGTCCTCAACCGTTTCCGCAAGGATGCCTCCAAACGGCCGGAAGTAAGCCATATGATCATTGCCGGCCCCCTCAGACTGGATAAGGACAGCCGTACTGCGATGATCGACGGAAGGAAGATTGATCTTACAGTGAAGGAGTATCTGCTGCTCAAGGAGCTTGCTTCCCGTCCCGGCAAAATATTCACAAGGAACTCCCTGATTTTCAAGATCTGGGGAACGGAATTCAATGGTGATGAGAAAACACTGGATGTACATATTCGTCGTCTAAGAAATAAGATCGAAGACGATCCGTCACATCCCAGAATGATCCGTACCAAGTGGGGTGTCGGATACTATTTCTCTGTATAGGACAGGCTCTGCTCCGGTCTGAATTGCTGCTGTTCGTAAAGCCTGCCATGGAGCTGCAGCTCAAAGTCTGCCTGCTTCTTGCATAATTTTTCCTGTACATTTATAATGATGCCTGTGTAAGAGAATGTACTGGTCAGGATGATTGCAGACAGAGGGTTTATATCATGACAGGCAAGAAGAAATATGGGCTGATCTATACCATATTGTTTGGAGCGCTTTTTATGGCGTGTTTTGGTATTTATCTTATCACACACCATAAAAGCTTTCTTCGTGTACCTGATGGCCTGAATCAGTACTATCTTGGTTTTCTTTATATTGGACGGTGGGGACGCACTATTATCCGCACGCTGTTTGAAAGTCACCGCTTTCAGATTCCGCTTTGGGATCCTTCGATCGGATACGGCGCAGATGTACTCACCACATTTTCCTACTGCTTATGGGATCCGTTCTGCTGGATTTCCTTCTTTATTCCATCCCGCTATGCTGAATATGGATATGAGGTAATGATT
>JBJEMO010000142.1:0-1740 GCA_051879715.1 Bilifractor sp. | reverse complement strand
TATAGCGATATAGTACGTGAGAAGATAGAGGAGTACTGGGCGATGATGGTAGAGCAGAAGAGCCTTGACATCATTCCCAACGCCATCAGGGAGAGTCAGGCAAAGGCCCGCCGCCGCATAGACGTTGACACGCTGGAGCATACCGATGCCCGCGAAATCGGTGCGGAATGGCTCTGCCTGCAGGCCGTTCGCCAACTGAGGATCGAAGGTTTCCTCCGCTCTCTCGGCTGGACGGAGGAAGATGTGAAGATAGCGATAGCACATCTCATCACACGCACCATATACACGCCATCGGAACTGAAGTCCATGCGCATCATGCAGGAGAACAGTGGAATATGCGAACTAATGGGAATCCCGGAGGACAGTCTGACGCTGAGGAAGATCTACAGCGTTGCAGACAGATTCCTTGAGGAGAAGACAAGGATAGAGAAGTATCTCTGCCATACTACCGATGACCTGTTCAAGCCCACGAACCGCATCATGCTCTTCGACCTTACCAACTTCTATTTCGAAGGTCGCAAGGAGAACAGCAAGAAAGCCCAGTTCGGACGCTCAAAGGAAAAGCGCACCGACTGCAAGCTGCTCGTTCTGGCGCTTGCCATCAATACGGACGGCTTCATCCGCTACAGTGACATACTTGAAGGCAATACGGCAGACCCAAAGTCCCTGCCCGACATGGTTGACAAGCTCATAGCACAGAATCCCGTGGGAGCCACTCCCGAGGAGAAAGTGCTTGTCGTCATCGATGCCGGCATATCCTCGCAGGAGAACCTTGACCTGATAAAGGCGAAAGGCTACAACTACCTATGCGTTTCGCGCAAGGCACTCACCGACTACGAGGTGAAGCCTGATGCAAGAACCGTCATCGTCAAGGACTGCAAGGAGCAGCCCATCAAGCTTCAGGAGGTACATACCGAGGGCGAGGATTACTTCCTGAAAATCGACTCTCCTGCCAAGGCACTGAAGGCAGAGAGCATGAACCGCAACTTTCGCCGCCACTTTGAGGACGGACTGACAGCCATATCCTCTTCACTCACAAAGAAGAGCGGCACGAAGAAATACGAGGCTGTGCTCAAGCGCATAGGCAAGCTTGAAGGCAGATTCCCGTCCATTGCGCGCTATTATACTATAGATGTGGAGAAGGATGACAGGTCCGGCAATGCCACATCCGTGAGATGGAAGCTGCAGATGCCAGAGAAGCAGGTATATGGAACATACTTCCTACGTACCAATGTCCCGAATCTGGACGAGAAGACCACATGGGACTACTACAATCTCATCCGTGAGATTGAGTGCTCCAACCGGCAGTTGAAGAGCGATCTCAACCTCAGACCGATATACCACAGGCGTGACGAGCGCTCCGACGGGCATCTCTTCCTCGGACTTCTCTCATACTGGATAGTCAACGTCATACGCCATCAGATGAAGAAGGTCAATGAGAAAAGGAAAATGGCAGATCCAAATCCAAAAGCCGAATATCCGACTCCGTACTGGACGGAGATAGTGAGAATAATGAGTACGCAGAAGGCCGTGACCTCAGAAGCGACAAACACGCTCGGAGAGAAGGTGGAGATGCGAATATGCAGCACTCCGACCACCAAGGCCGCAGACATCTACTCCATGTTGAACTACAAACCAATGCCGTTTAGAAAAATCAAAATTTGTAGAACACAGTAAAGCAAATCAAAAATACAAATCGCTGATTAGCAAGAAAAACGAGAATAAAACGTAAAAGTTGGG
>JBJEMO010000141.1:0-11555 GCA_051879715.1 Bilifractor sp. | reverse complement strand
ACTGTCCGTAGTTACTCACTCCAAAGGCCTGCATGAGAAGTGCCCTCCTGACACAGGTGAACTGTAACCCTCCTGACTGCTATGAGGAAATATGTCTTGACAAGACAGGAAAAATATGGTCTAATAAATCCAACAATTTAAGACGACATCAGTTTAAACCGTTGAAGTGGAGATAAAGCAGAAGGGGCACTCACAGAGAGTCCGGGGAGGTGCGAGCCGGGCAGGACGCTGATCTGTAAATGGACCACAGAGGGCAGGGTGAAAGAGCAAAATATGCCGGAGTAGCTTCTGACGCGAGGCATGCGTTATGTGCCGGGGATATGATAGTATCTCATGAGTGTGTGGTAACACAAATACAAGGTGGCACCACGGGAATCTGAAATTAACAGAACGTTCCCGCCCTTGACAGAAGCAGAATTCTTCTGTCAGGGGCTTTTTTTGTACCTGCAAACAGGTCAGGGTGCACCAGGATGGATATTTGGGCGGAGGATCAGATATGAAACAGACATCTTTGGAAGAAGTGAAGGAAATCGCAAAATCGGGGGATTATCAAAGAATCCCTGTTGTCCGTGAGATTCTGTCGGACATCCGGACACCGGTGGAGACTCTGCGTGCGCTGCAGAATGTCAGCAGCCACTGCTTTCTTCTGGAGAGCGTGGAGGACAGCAGGCAATGGGGCAGATATACCTTCCTGGGATTTGATCCCACGATGGAAATTTCCTGCAAGGACCACGTTCTTACAGTAAACGCCGGGGGAAGGATTCATATGAGGACAGAGCATCCTGGTGTATATATCAAACAGATCATTCATGAAAACCGTTCGCCGCGTATCAAAGGACTTCCAACACTGACCGGGGGACTGGTCGGATATTTTTCTTACGATTACATTCAATATGGGGAGCCGGACCTGAAGCTGGATGCGCCTGATGAGGAGAAATTCGATGATGTTAATCTGATGCTCTTTGACAAGCTTATATGCTATGACAATTACCATCAGAAGATTATTCTGATTGCCAATGTTCATACGGAGAATCTGGAAACCGACTACAATAAGGCAGTTCTGCAGCTGGATGAGATGGAGAACATTATCCGGAACGGCAAGCCGAAGCAGCTGCCTGCGGGGCATCTGCTGGAACCGCTTGTGCCAAGGCTCACGCAGGAGGAGTACGCCAAAAAGGTTGAAGAAATCAAACATCATATTCATGAAGGAGATATTTTTCAGCTTGTTTTTTCCAATCCCATGCAGGCGCGTTATGAGGGAAGCCTTTTGAATGCCTACCGTGTTCTGCGTACGACAAATCCATCGCCTTATATGTTTTATTTTTCCGGAGATGATGTTGAGATTGCAGGAGCCTCTCCGGAGACACTTGTGAAGGTTGAAAATGGAGAAATACGTACCTTCCCACTGGCGGGAACGAGGCCAAGAGGGAAAGACGAAGAAGAGGACCAGCGCCTGGAGAGGGAACTGCTCGCCGATGAAAAGGAAAGAGCGGAGCATAATATGCTGGTCGACCTTGGCCGCAATGATCTCGGAAGGCTCTGCAGGTTCGGAACGGTAAAGGTTGAGAAGTATATGTGCATTGAGAAATATTCTCACGTTATGCATATCGGGTCTGAGGTTAAGGGACAGCTTCGGGATGACAAGCAGGCAATTGACGCGATTGATTCCGTTCTGCCGGCGGGAACGCTTTCCGGGGCACCGAAATTCCGCGCCTGCGAGCTGATTAATCAGCTTGAACATGACAGAAGAGGAATCTATGGAGGAGCAATCGGATATGTTGATTTTACGGGTAATCTGGATGTATGCATAGCGATCCGGTTTGCCTGCAGGCGCAACGGCAAGGTGTTTGTGCGTTCCGGTGCCGGCATCGTGGCCGACAGTGTTCCGGAAAAGGAATATCAGGAGTGTCAGAATAAGGCAAAGGCTGTGGTAGAAGCCCTTCAGATGGCAGAGGAGGTAGCGCAATGATATTGCTGATTGATAACTTTGACAGCTTTTCCTATAATCTGTACCAGCTTGTCGGTTCACTGAATCCGGATATCGAGGTGATCCGGAATAATGCAAAATCCATCGGGGAGATCAGGGATATGAAGCCGGATTGCATCATCTTGTCTCCTGGCCCCGGAAAACCAGCTGATGCGGGAGTATGTGAAGATGTTGTGCGGGAGCTGGGTGGGCAAGTCCCCATTTTGGGTGTCTGCCTGGGCCATCAGGCAATCTGTGAAGCTGAAGGGGCGGTTATTTCTTATGCAAAAACACTGATGCACGGCAAGCAGTCCAGGGTACGACTGGATGTCACAGCACCCATTTTCAGAGGACTTCCGGAGGAGGTTACAGTTGGAAGGTATCATTCCCTGGCGGTGCAGGAGAACACCCTGCCTCCCAGTCTCAAAGAGATCGCCCGCGCTGATGACGGAGAAGTCATGGCGGTTGCAGATATTGAACGAAAAATCTACGGCCTGCAGTTTCATCCGGAGTCTATCATGACGCCTGAGGGCGGCCAGATGCTGCAGAATTTCCTCTCTGCTGTATTTTGAGAGCAGAAAAACATTTCTGACACGTTTAGAAGTGCAAGGGAAGTGCTCTTGCTGGAGGATCAGTGAAGCGTATAATACGTTCACTACATCAGTGTCAGACGCTCATTAACAGAAACAGTCATACTTGTTAACAGATACAAACATACTGGCATATGGATTGCATGATAAGGAGGAACAGATGATCAGGGAAGCGATTGAGAAAATTGTTGACAAACAGGACCTTACCTTTGACGAGGCCTATACCGTCATGAATGAAATCATGAGCGGCAAGACGACGCAGACGCAGAATGCTGCTTTTCTTGCGGCACTGTCCACGAAATCCACGAAAGCGGAGACTATAGATGAGATCTCCGGTTGTGCGCAGGCCATGCGGGAGCATGCAACCCCGGTCAGACATCCGGGCATGGAGGTGCTTGAGATCGTAGGTACAGGTGGGGACAAATCCCATACCTTCAATATCTCTACAACAAGTGCATTCGTGATTGCCGCTGCGGGTATCAAGGTGGCAAAGCATGGAAACCGGGCGGCTTCCTCGCTTTCCGGTACGGCGGACTGCCAGGAGGCACTTGGCGTCAATATTCAGCAGGACCCGGAAAAAGCACTGAAGCTTCTGCAGGATGTTGGTATATGCTTTCTTTTTGCACAGAAATATCACTCTGCAATGAAATATGTAGGCGCTATCCGCAGGGAGCTGGGAATCCGCACTGTATTCAATATTCTGGGACCGCTTACAAATCCTGCCAATCCGGAGTATTTCGTTCTTGGCGTATACGATGAATATCTGGTAGAGCCCATCGCAAAGGTTCTGGATAAGCTTGGGGTAAAGCGTGCACTTGTGGTCTACGGGCAGGACCGTCTGGATGAGATATCAGCGAGTGCGCCGACGACCATCTGCGAGCTGAAGGAAGGATATTACAGGTCTATGGTAATTGCGCCGGAGGATTTCGGACTTCCCAGAGGCACAAAGGATGAGCTTGTAGGCGGCACCGCCGAGGAAAACGCACAGATTACAAGAGACATTCTATCCGGAAAGATCCGCGGGACAAAGAGACATGCCGTTCTTCTGAATGCCGGGGCAGCCATCTACGTTGCCGGAGGTGCAGACAGTATTGGCGATGGAATCCTCAGGGCTGCAGAGCTGATAGATAACGGCGCTGCGGAAAAGGTTCTGCAGGCATATATCAAAGAATCCAATGAATCATAAGAGGTGTGCAGATGATCTTAGATGAGCTGGCTCAGGCTACAAGAAACCGCATCCAGAGACAGATGCAGGCTGTTCCACCACAGGAACTCCGAAGGCGTGCGGAATCTATGGACAGCAATACGGGGTTCCCTTTTGAAAAAGCATTATCTGCTCCCGGAATGTCCTTCATCTGTGAGGTGAAGAAGGCTTCTCCCTCAAAAGGACTGATTGCTCCGGATTTTCCGTATCTGGAAATCGCAAGGCAGTATGAAGAGGCAGGTGCATCTGCCATATCCTGCCTTACAGAGACGGATTATTTTCTGGGAAGTGACGAGTATCTTTCCGATATTACAGCATCTGTGCATATTCCGGTGCTGCGCAAGGACTTTACGATAGATCCCTATATGATCTGGCAGGCAAAGGTTCTGGGTGCTTCCGCTGTGCTGCTGATCTGTGCCATACTGTCGGAGCAGCAGCTTGAAGAATACCGGAAAATTGCAGAGGGACTTGGGATGTCTGCACTGGTAGAAGCACATGATGCGAAGGAAGTGGAGATGGCGCTTCGTTCCGGTGCCAGGATCATAGGTGTCAATAACAGGAACCTGAAGGATTTTACCGTGGACATCCACAATGCTGTCCGCCTTCGGGAACTGGTTTCAAAGGATATTCTCTATGTGTCAGAGAGTGGGATCCGTACACCGGAGGATGTAGGGGTGTTATACCGGAACGGGACCGATGCAGTACTGATCGGAGAAACGCTGATGCGCAGCAATGACAAGAAGGCTGAACTGCAGATACTTGGCAGGGATTGTCATGCCTGAGATAAGGTACCGGATCATGGCAGACGGATTGCACGAGAGAAATGTGCAATGCCTTACGGACCCCGGGAGGTGGTTTATAAAGTTATGAAGGAAAAATGCAGAATCAAGATCTGCGGTCTGCGCCGTGAGGAGGATGTTCGTGCGGTAAATCTCTACAGGCCGGACTATGCCGGGTTTATCTGTTCGTCTGCCTTTTGGAGATACATTCCGCTGGAAAAGGTACAAAAGCTGCGCACAATGCTGGACCCTTCTATATGTGTGTGCGGCGTATTTGTGGATGAACCCTATGAATATATCGCAGAGTATCTGAAGAAGGGTGTGATCGACATGGTGCAGCTTCACGGGACAGAGGATGATTATTACATCCGGCAGCTGCGGAAGGTTATGCTTTTTCAGGACACACTTGTCCCTATTATTAAGGCATATAAGATCAAGTCGGAGCTGGACATGGTCCGCGCAAAGGCGGGCATTGCGGACTACGTGCTGTTGGACAGTGGGGCAGGGACAGGAAAGACCTTTGACTGGACCCTGATCCGTGATATCGGAAGACCTTTTTTTCTGGCCGGAGGCCTGACACCGGAGAATATCAGGGAGGCAGCAGACCGGGTTCATCCTTTTGCCGTGGACATCAGCAGCGGGGTTGAGACAGACAGGATGAAGGATCCGGAGAAGATACGCCTGGCTATCCAGAATCTGCGGGCCAGGGCTGTACGCTGTTAGAACCGGCTGGTTATACAATTTCTTATATACCTGCCTATTGAACGCAATATCAGAAAACAGGAGGAATATCATGACAAATCCAAATGGGAGATTCGGTGAATTTGGCGGGCAGTATGTGCCGGAAACACTGATGAATGAGCTGATTCATCTTGAGGAGGCCTACAATCATTACAAAAATGATCCGGCATTTGTTGCCGAACTGGATTCTCTGATGAAAAATTATGCAGGCCGTCCTTCTCTGCTCTATTATGCGGAGAAGATGACAAAGGATCTCGGCGGCGCAAAGATCTACCTGAAACGGGAGGACCTGAATCATACCGGAGCACATAAGATCAACAATTGTCTCGGTCAGGTGCTCCTGGCAAAGAAAATGGGAAAGACAAGGGTGATTGCTGAAACTGGCGCCGGGCAGCATGGCGTGGCAACGGCTACCGTAGCCGCACTGCTTGGTATGGAGTGTGAGGTCTTCATGGGGGAGCTGGACTGCCAGAGACAGAAGCTGAATGTATACCGGATGGAACTGCTCGGCGCAAAGGTCCATCATGTAAAGAGCGGTTCCATGGTCCTGAAGGATGCCGTAAATGAAGCAATGCGTGAATGGGCCAGCCGGGTTGAAGACACGCACTATGTTCTGGGTTCCTGTATGGGACCGCATCCGTTCCCGACAATTGTCCGTGACTTCCAGTCTGTGATTTCAAAGGAAGCCAGAGAGCAGATCCTTGAGAAGGAGGGACGTCTTCCGGATGTTGTCATGGCGTGTGTGGGCGGCGGCTCAAATGCGATTGGAACCTTCTATAATTTTATTCCGGATAAGGGAGTACGTCTGATCGGCTGTGAAGCCGCAGGACGCGGTGTGGATTCCGGAGAAACTGCTGCGACAATGGCAACCGGAAAGCTGGGGGTATTTCATGGGATGAAATCCCTGTTCTGCCAGAACGAATATGGTCAGATTGATAAGGTATACTCCATTTCCGCCGGTCTGGACTATCCCGGAATTGGACCGGAGCATGCATATCTTGCAAGCATTGGACGTGCAGAGTATGTACCGGTTACAGATGATGAGGCGGTTGATGCCTTTGAGTATCTGTCCAGGACAGAGGGGATTATCCCTGCAGTAGAGAGCGCACATGCGGTAGCATATGCCAGAAAACTTGCTCCGACGATGGATAAGGACCAGATTATTATCATCTGCCTGTCCGGCCGTGGCGATAAAGATGTTGCATCCATTGCGAAATACAGAGGAGTGGAAATCGATGAGTAAGAGAATAGCAGACGCATTTAAAAACGGAAAAGCATTTATTCCCTTTATCACTGCCGGTGATCCTGATATCAGCTATACAAAGCAGTTTATTCTGGAGATGGAAAGGGCAGGCGCGGATCTCGTGGAAATCGGAATTCCTTTTTCGGATCCGATTGCGGAAGGAGTTGTCATTCAGGAGGCGGATCTTCGTTCCCTTGAGGCAGGTACGACAACGGATACGGTTTTTGACATGGTGGCTGATCTCAGAAAGGAAACGGATATGCCGCTTGTATTCATGACCTATCTGAATATTGTATTTTACTACGGCTATGAGAGATTTTTCACACGGTGCGAGGAAGTCGGCATCAGCGGGATCATTATCCCGGATATGCCTTATGAAGAAAAAGGAGAATGTGTGGACATCGCAGCAAAGCATGGAGTGGATGTGGTCTCCATGATTGCGCCGACTTCAGAGGAGAGAATCCGGATGATAGCGGAGGAGGCAAGGGGGTTTATTTATGTGGTCTCCTCCATGGGGGTTACAGGTGTCCGGAAACGGATCACAACAGATCTTGACTCGATTCTTGCACACATCAGGGCAGTAACAGATACCCCGGCGGCGATCGGGTTTGGCATCAATACTCCGGAGCAGGCGAAACGGATGGCGTCAATCGCAGATGGCGTCATTGTTGGAAGCGCGATTGTCAGGATCGTTGCAAAATACGGAAAGGATGCCGCACCCTATATTTATGAATATGTTAAGAGTATGAAGGATGCGATCCGTCAATAATGCTAATACAATAAATCTATTGCAAATGTTAATGCAATAAATCTATTGCACATCTTCGTGCATGCAGGCAGGGACTTGAAATCCCTGCTTTTTTGCTGCATTTCTGACCAGTCATATTGCCCAGATCTATAACACCATTGATCACTTCAGAGAACTGTATGAGAAGTGCCCTCCTGACACAAGTGAACTGGAACATGGCTGATCCGCGCAGCATGGCTTTGTTTGGAGGGCTTGAGCTTAAAGAGACGCCATGCTATAATATCGCATCGAATAGAACTGGCCGCAGAACTGGTGTGCGGCTTTGCATTGTCCGTGCTATAACGGGCTTTTATAATAGGAGAGTTTAGCTGATGCTGGATGTTTGTCTGCTGGGTACCGGCGGTATGATGCCGCTTCCCAAGAGATGGCTGACGTCCCTGCTCACAAGGTATAACGGCAGCTGTCTGCTGATTGACTGTGGAGAGGGCACGCAGATCACAATGAAGGAACATGGATGGAGCTTCAAGCCGATTGATCTGATCTGTTTCACACATTTTCATGCGGATCATATCAGCGGCCTTCCGGGTATTCTGCTTGCCATGGCAAATGCGGACAGGACAGAACCACTGACGCTGATAGGACCAAAGGGTCTTCCCCGGGTCGTCAGCGGACTGCGGACGATTGCTCCGGAACTGCCCTTCGAGATTAATCTGCTTGAAATAACGGAACCGGAACAGGCTTTCTCTTTATCTGGCTATCATATTACAGCCTTTCGTGTACAGCATAATATGACCTGCTATGGCTATACCATTGAAATCCCCCGCGCCGGAAAATTTGATCCGCAGCGCGCCAAGGCGCAGAATATTCCCCTGAAGTTCTGGAATCCCCTGCAAAAGGGGCAGACAATTGAAGATCAGGAAGGCATTGTGTATACACCGGACATGGTGCTGGGGGCACCCAGGCGGGGCCTGAAAGTTACATACTGTACGGATACAAGACCGGTGCAGAAAATTGCCGAATATGGAAAGGGTTCTGATCTGATGATCCTGGAGGGAATGTACGGGGATCCTGAAAAAGAGATGAAAGCCAGAGAACATAAACATATGACGATGTATGATGCGGCGAGGCTTGCGGAGAAGGCGTCTCCCCGGGAACTCTGGCTGACGCATTTTTCCCCCTCGATGGTACATCCGGAATGGTATCTGAAGGATGTGCAGGCAATTTTTCCTCAGGCGGAGCTTGGTGCTGATGGGAAAATGGTTACGCTGGACTTTGACGAGGATTGATGGTACCATGCATATATATTGATGAAAATGTCTGTCAAAAGGCATCCCAATTGGGTAATGGTGAAAAAGAATGTCGGATACATTGATTTTGGGAATAGAGAGTTCCTGTGATGAGACTGCGGCCGCTGTTGTACAGAACGGCCGCACTGTTCTGTCTAATGTGATTTCTTCACAGATTGATCTTCATACGATTTACGGCGGGGTTGTACCGGAGATTGCTTCCCGTAAGCATATCGAAAAGATTAATCAGGTTATAGAGCTGGCACTTGGGGATGCAGGCGTTTCTCTGGATGATATTGATGCCATTGCAGTAACCTATGGTCCGGGGCTGGTCGGCGCACTTCTGGTAGGGGTGGCTGAGGCGAAAGCGATTGCTTATGCAAAGAAGATTCCGCTGGTCGGCGTGCATCACATTGAAGGGCATGTCTCTGCAAATTATATTGAACACCCCGATCTGGAGCCGCCTTTTATGTGTGAGATTATTTCCGGGGGCCATACGCATCTTGTGATTGTGCGTGATTACGGGGAATTTGAAATCCTCGGACGTACAAGGGATGATGCTGCCGGGGAGGCCTTTGATAAGGTGGCCAGGGCAATCGGCCTGGGTTATCCGGGAGGACCTAAGATCGATAAGGCGGCTAAAGCGGGTAATCCGCAGGCAATTACCTTTCCAAGGTCACATGTCGTGGACACCGGGAAAACTTCGCTGACCTTTGCCCGGGGAAATCAGGAAATGACGAATTATGATTTCAGCTTCAGTGGTCTTAAATCGGCGGTGCTGAATTATCTGAATAAATGCGAAATGACGCATCAGAGCTGGAATCAGGCAGATGTTGCCGCGTCCTTTCAGCAGGCGGTTGTGGATTCTCTTGTGGATACCGCCATGCGTGGCGCACGGGACTACAAGATCAGGAAGTTTGCAATTGCCGGGGGTGTTGCCGCAAATTCCGCACTCCGTGCCGCAATGAAAGAAGCCTGTGACCAAAACGACATAGCATTTTATCTGCCATCGCCTGTCTATTGTACGGACAATGCGGCAATGATTGCTGTTGCCGGCTATTATGAGTTTCAGAAGGGCACCAGAAGCGGATGGGATCTTAATGCGATACCGAATCTGAAGCTCGGAGAACGGTGAAGACTATCTGTCATGTACACCTCAGTAAAAGTTTGCCGCAGCTCTGATAATAACGAAGAATTTTGTTTTCGGGAACAGGGGTAGCGGAAGAGCGCTGCAATATCGAAAGGATATTTTATGAAACGGGAGAAGTGCACAGCCGTCATCGTCGCGGCGGGATCAGGGAAAAGAATGGGGACGCAGGTTTCCAAACAGTTTCTGGAGCTGAAGGGCAGACCGCTGCTGGCGTATACACTGGATGTTTTTCAGGCCTCACAGAGAATTGATGATATCATTCTGGTGGTTAGCCATGATATGACAGACTATGTGCAGAAGGAATTTGTAGAAAAATATGGCTATTCAAAGGTATCACGGCTGGTAATCGGCGGCGCCGAGCGATATGAATCTGTGTATGCCGGCCTTCTTGCATGTGTTGATACAGATTATGTCTTTATTCATGACGGGGTGCGCCCTTTTGTCACGGAGGATATTATTGAGCGGGGATACCAGACAGTCCGGCAGTATGGAACTGCGGTTTGTGCCGTTCAGGCGAAGGATACAATCAAAATCGTAAATGACAGGGGCGTGGTAACGGAAACTCCTGTGCGCTCAAAGGTCTGGAGCGTACAGACTCCCCAGATTTTTCAATACAATCTGATACGGAAGGCCTATGACATTCTGCAGATGTTTGATAAAGATGGCATAACCGACGACGCTATGGTTCTGGAAGAGATGGGAAACACCGAGGTACATGTATTTGAAGGCGATTACTTTAATATCAAGATTACAACGCCAGAGGACCTGGATATTGCAGAGCGGTTTCTCGAGAAAAAAGAGTGAGGAAATTTCAGATTGAAATCTCCGAAACTGTATGATATAGTAATAACTGTCGTTGTGAAACGACAGTTTATATTGTTTGCAGCGTTATCGAAGCGGTCATAACGAGGCGGTCTTGAAAACCGTTTGCTGGAAACGGCACGGGGGTTCGAATCCCTCACGCTGCGCGTGTAGCCCGGAGGCATATGCTTCCGGGCTTTTTCAAAATCAATTTAACGATTAACCCCGATATTCCGTATTTGGGAGGATAAAAACAAATTGACGCAAAGTCAGAAAATCCTGCAAAGGGAGCAGGAAATCAGAAACCGTTTTTCAGGGCACAGGCCCGGATACCCGGAATATTCCATGGCGCAGACAGCTGCCGTCCTGGTACCGCTTGTTGAAGCAGATGGAGAATTGCACCTTCTTTTTGAGTCAAGAGCGGTCTCTCTGCATGCACAGCCCGGAGAAATCTGCTTTCCGGGAGGAAGGCTGGAGAAGATGGAGAATCCTGTGCAGGCTGCGGTGCGTGAGACGGTGGAAGAACTTCTGGTTGCGGAAAGCCAGATTGAAGTAATTGGTCAGATGGATGGTGTAATGGGCCCGGCAGGCGCACCGGTATGGCCAGTGGCAGGCATTCTTCACGATTATCAGAATACATGGTCTGCGGATGAGGTGGATCATACTTTTCTGGTACCGCTTGCGTGGTTCCAGAAAAACAAACCCGAGGTTTATGAAGCACAGATCATTACGCAACCTGTCGGAGATTTCCCATTTGATCTGATTCCACACGGGAAAGATTATCCATGGCGCAGAAAGAAGCACCTTGTTTACTTTTACAGGACACCTGCCGGGGTGATCTGGGGAATGACCGGACACATAGTCGCATCCTTTATTTCCCGATATGCCGGAACGGATATTCCCGGTTACCTGCCGGTGGAGAAGCTTAATCAATGTATATAAAACCTGCCGGAACATTGAATGCTGCAGATGGAACGTTACTGTTCAGAGGCGCGTCAAGAGGACACTTCTCATTTGTCTGTTTCCGTTCGTAAACGGACAGTAAGC
>JBJEMO010000140.1:0-11622 GCA_051879715.1 Bilifractor sp. | reverse complement strand
ACGATTAAAAGTTCCGCAAGAGTGAATCCTTTGTTGTCTTCTCTTCTCATGTTGTGTTCACCTCCGGTCGCTATCTTGCTATAATCTTGCTTCTATAATCTTGCTCCCCCTATTTTTATTCTTGCTTTCCTAAACTGATGATCGAAATGCTGGTGACGACAAGCGCTCAATTGATGGCAACCACGATCAGGAGCTCTGCAAGGGTGAAGCCCTTCTTATTCTGTTTTTCCTTCATCTGTGATCACCTGTCTTTCATTACCATAAGCATACAATAGTAAGGAATGTTCCATCTCCCTGCATGGCAACATCCCAATAGCGATAAGTTCGGTCGGTGAGGACTGTGTTAATATTCTGATCATTATCACCTACCACCTGGCTTTTCGTATTCTCATCCCATTTTGATACATCACTTATACCTAGGCCATTATGGTCAGGTTGATACCCTATGTTTGCAAAGCTATTATAAACCGTTCCCTTATATGGGCTCGTGTCACTGACTCCCAGATAAGTACATGTCCCTGTTGCGGTATCGTACCTGAAGTACATGTGCTTGGGGTCTCCATTAGGTGTTTCTGCCTTATGTTCCTCCGGTGCATCAATGAACTCAGCCATCGCTGCAGATAAAGCAGATCTCGCGTTTGCCTTGTTTGTGGCAAGTCTAGCTTTCTTGAGCTGGGCGGTAAAGATCGGGATGGATATTGCAACAAGCACTCCGATTATGGCGACCACGATGAGGAGTTCCGCTAATGTAAAGCCCTTCTTATTCTTTTTCATTGAACATCACTCCTTTCGTTCGATATAGATCAGTGCTGCATCACCGGATTTATGCTATCAGTATGGAGCCGATGGTTTCGATTTGTAGTTATCGTTCGCCTGTATCTTTGTGATGGATCCATTATCATCAAATGTAAAAATGTATCGGTAGAAATAATAATCTCCAAACTTATAAGCATCATTTTTCGTCAACGCAGTATGAACATTCCATGATGAAATGTCAGTGGGAACTATATTAAATTCAGAATTATAAGTGCCATAAATATTCAAATCGTTCTCTATATTCGTGTCAGTACTTTTCGACTTTGCAACCTTGCCCGAGCGTATATCATACGCAATGATATTGTAAGAAGGATCCTCGAGATATGCAGCATACGCCACAGCCTCTCCCGCTCTCGCATTTGCCTGGTTTACTGCTACTCTCGCTTTTCTAAGTTGTGAGGTAAAGATCGGGATAGATATTGCTACAAGGACAGCAATGATGGCGACCACGACGAGGAGCTCTGCCAGTGTGAAGCCTTTCTTATTCTTTTTCATAGAGCATCACTCCCCTCTCATAATAACGCCCACAGGTTCTTAAAATTGCGGAAAACGACCTCATTATGCGCAAATGTGCACGTTGAAAATCGCAGGTCAGGCGGTCCATCCCGGTCGTCTCCCTATGTGCTGATGAACCACATTCTTATATTACGCCCGCAGTTTCCGAAATCTGCGGAAAATAGCCTCATTCTGCGCAATAGTCTAGGGCCGTTTCAAGCGATGGACAGGCGCGCGTAATAGTGCAGAACAGGTCACGAATACATGCCTCAAGGGTGTCCTTGTGGCGATCTCGATTCTGATCTTCACAACTCAGTTGGAAAAGTCGAGAGAAGCAGTTGATCTGTCTAACATTCGTGCAGCGTATGCAGAATGTACTGCCGATGTATTAACCGGGGATGGAAAGACCGGTTATTATGAAAAAGTTGATTCAAAGCAGACAACAGCCGATTGGGTATCTAATCCAGAAAAGATTGCTGGCTCTTTGGATGTAAAAAATGATGAAGTTGGAAAAGCAATCAAGAGCCCGACACCCGTTTATGTATGTGTAGATGCAGAAGGCACTTTACACTTAAGTCAAGTGTACCCACAGCGGATGCCAAAACGACCGTGTGGACTGATGCAACAACTCTGAATAAATAAATTTTGCAGACGTCGAACAGTTAATATGGCTAATGCCCTCCGGAGCAATCTGGAGGGCTTTATCATATGGAAAATCCCTCATCACGAGGATGAGGGACTCGATTTACATAGCTTGAAAAGCTTATGACATTATCCAATTAGATTATTTGCCAACAGTATCTGTATCTGTGAATCCAGCACATATTGCAACGCAGCTACAGTATACGCTACGCTATCATTGGCCTATTTAGTTGTCTTCTTCAACTACGATTAAAGATCGTTATGTTTATTAGGCCGTTGGCTGGTTAAAGTTTACGGTGACATCACCAGCGGTTGTTATAGTAACAGTAATATACTTGCCCGCTGCTTTACCAGGATCATACCCCAGCTGTTTGTTATTATCCGAACCAACTGTTTGTGTGCCCTTACCATAGTCCAAGCCTGTATTTGCTGTTACAAGTTTTCCAGCTGCAGCATCATAGTATAAAGTTTCATCCTTTTTCTGTGTAGATCCTAATTGTGTCGTTCCAACTGTATCGTCACTAAGATAAGCTGATACGGCGGCTGCTTTGGCAGCTCTCAAATTAGCCAGGTCCGTCGCCTCTCTCGCCTTCTCCAACTGCGCTGTGAAGATCGGAATCGAGATCGCCACCAGAACACCGATAATTGCTACAACAATCAGCAGCTCAGCAAGTGTAAAGCCCTTTTTGTTCTTTTTGAGTTTCTTGAACATAATTCGTTCCTCCTCTTATTTCCATTAATTTTCTTATTTCATCCAGCGAAATAAGATTTATTACTAACAACTAATATATAATCTTTTCCCAGCTTTGACAAGTGGCAAGTGCACAATTTGTGCAACTCTTAACATCTCTTTTAAGATTATGTTACATCTGTTCCCTGGTGCGCACTCACTGCGATGAGGACGAACTGGAAGATGTATCAGATGATGAACTGCTGGAAACAGCTCCTGAAGAATCCGCCGACGAGTCTGCAATCACCCCGCTGGTGTCAGTTGCACCATCCAGTGTTTCGAAGAAGGTGACACGCATGGACACGCTGACCGGCCCGCTCTGCAATACACCGTCGTCACCGCCTGCGCTGATATCCAGGTCACTGATCAGGCAGCGGTATTTGCACGCGTAAAGCGCCTGAATAATGGATTCTGCTTTGGCATAGCTTGACGCCGTAAACGTGATGTTGATATTTCTGCGGACGGTATTGCCTGTGGCTTCCGGCTCTTCGAAGTCAAAGTTGTAGGCTGTGCTGTCTGCGAAAATGTTGTTCAGCTCTACCATCTCATTGCTGAGGTTATTGTAGGTGGCCACCTCGCCGGAATAGGCATTGGTTCCATTAGAAATGTCCGCCTGCATCTGCTTGATCGCCGCTGCCCTCTGCTGTTCCAGGGAGATCTGATTGTCCAGGTCTGTGGTATCATACTGGGCAAGCTGTGATTCCAGATAGTTATAGGTGAAGAAATAATAAATAAATCCCAGAAGTGCAAAGACAAGGATCAGAATAAGTACGGTCTCTTTTTTGGAAAACTTTCGATTCAGATTCATTCGTTATCCGTCCCCTCGCTTTCTACCGCTGCCTTGTTCTGCGCCAGCTGATCGGTCAGCGACGTGTTATCACCTTCCGATGAACTGGATGTGGCCCCTGACGGTGACGTGAACGTGATGGCGATTTCAGCTGTCACGACCCCGTTGTTCGTGTCACTGTTTCCGTCCCCGGTGGAGGCGGTAGATGGGGACACATACTGGACAATATCACTGCTCTGCAGCGCCTGCACCACATCAGAAATCTCCGAGAGGGTTGTCCGCTCGATCGTCAGCGTGGCGGTGTTGCCGGAAATGGAGACGCTCTTGATCCCGCTGTCCACCTGCACGTCCTGATCAATGACCTGCATCATCTTCGCCCGGTCCTGCATGGCCAGCTCATCAGAATTCATGTACCCGGTGCCGTAGTGGTTGTATTTTCCGGTCACGTCATCATAGACGCTGTTGGAAGAAACCAGCTCATCGAGCTCTGCCTTCTTCTCATTGTAGGACTCCTGCGCGGTATTGATATCTGCAAGCTTATCCAGAACCATGAACTTTGTAAAAATTGCCAGCGCAATCACAAAGATTCCGAAGGCTGCCAGATCGAAGATAATCTGCTTGCGGTTGTTCTCATGATAGACCAGATTGATATAGGTTTTTTCCGGATAACGTCCTTTATTCGGGGCCTTACCGCCCTTTTTCTGCATTTCCTTGTTTTTTCTGGAAGCGCCCGGTCCGACTTCCATACTCAAGACTTCCTTCAAGCCCAACGTTCATCCCTCCAAATCTGATACGGATCCCTTCAGGTTAATGCATTGTAATGCCGAAAGACTGGGAACCGAGTATCATGTCCTCATCGAATTCCGGCTTTGCCTCGATCAGATCTGCGATGCTGATCTGTGGAAGCTCAACATTTGCTGCGATTTCACGCATCAGATCATTGATCCGGGAGCCACCGCCGCAGTAGTAAAGCTTGTCGATATTGTTGTTCGGATTATTGAAACTGTAGAAGTTAAGGACACGCATGATCTGCACCGCCATATCGCTGTACAGGCCCTGGATCTGCTGATCGTCCTGGATGGTGTCCTTTTCCGTTTCCAGCGCACTCATATCCATGTTCCTGACGGTGTTTTCATTCAGTCCGATGGCATCTGCATAGGCCTTGGAAAGCGCGTGGCACCCCGGCTCCATGCTTCGGGTGATCTCATATTCGCCCTTCGGGAAGAAATGCAGATCAATGGTGCGGTCTCCCGCATCCAGGATTACATAGTCCTGACTGCCTCTCTCAATGTTGTGGCGCTTCTCATAGTCCTGCAGGATATTGCGCAGTGCCATGACCTCGGGTGCAATGATCTGCAGTGCAAGCCCTGCTCTTTTGCACATGACTGTGTATTTCTGTATCAGGTCCTTGCGGGCCGCAACAGCGAGAAGCTCCATTTTCTTCTCATCGCGTCTGATCAGGGCATAATCGTATATATACTGGTCCAGCTCCTCTGTAATGTAGTCATGGAACTCAAAGGGAAGATTGACCTTGAGCTGACTGACTGTCATCAAGGGCAGCTCCATACGGCGGATATAGGTCTGATTCTCCGGTATGGCAACGGCTGCCGCCCGGCAGCTGATGCCATTGGATTTCATCAGCTCCTTTATAAAATCACCCGCTGCTTCCCAGGAGGTAATGCGGCTTTCCTTCACAAGATTCTGCGGCGTCCGTTCTGTCACAAACTGAACCGGAACGTTATTCTGGCACAGGGTCAGCTTCGTCCGGTAATTTCCAATGTCAATGCCCAGCATTTTGTTCTTTGGCATAGCGCTCCCCTCTTATCTGTTGCTTCTCATTCTCTGATGCGTGCTTTTATGCTGCTATCCTGTACAGCACATATTGTGCATGCCCCTATTATAGCGCACTTTCCATACCTCTGCACAGACCAAATCGGGTACTCAGAATAATCCAAGATACCAGTTTACCACCGCCGGTCCGAACAGAAGGCTGAAATAGGTGGCAATCGAAATGGCCGGTCCGAAGGGAATCTTCTGTTGCCGCCGGATCGCAGAAAAAACAAGCCCCGCGATACATGACAAAATCAGATTGAACAGCCCGACCCCGGGCCCTGTGAACAGCCCTGTCATGAAGAACAGCTTGATATCTCCGCCGCCCAGTCCTTCCTTTCCCGTGACCTTGTCAAAGATCAGTGAGAGAACCAGAAGCGCCCCGGCAATCAGGGCGCCGCCCAGAAGGCCGTCAATCAGCTGTCCGATTATGCTTTGTCCCAGCAGACCGCCGCCCAACTGCTGTCCGGCTGTACCGGTTCCCAAAGCATCTCCCATAAACGGGATTGTTACCGCCCACAGAATAATTCCGGCAAGGATAAACCTGTTGGGAATTTCAAAGGTATCAAGGTCTGTCAGCGAAAGGCCAAGGAGAATACAGGAAAGGACCATATAACGAAGGGTCTGCACCGTAAGCCCGTACCGGATAAACACTCCTGTGAAACCACCTGCCAGAAGCAGCTCCGCGATCATATAGCGCGGTGAGATCTTCTCATGGCAGTACCGGCACCGCCCTTTCAGAAAAATATAGCTGAAGATGGGAACCAGGTCCGCTGCAGATAGCACATGGCCGCAGACGGCACAGTGACTTCTGCCCTTCACTATGCTCTCACCGTGAACCATGCGCCAGGACAGACAGTTGATAAAGCTGCCGAACACGGCGCCGAATACGAAGCTGATGATACTGCCGTATATTTTCAAGAATAAAGTGAGTTCCAAGCTTCCGTATCCCTTTCTGCCGGCATCTGGTTTCACCCGGACCCGGGCTCATATGCAGAATGGAATCTGCTGCAAGTCACCCTTTTGCATTCTGCGTGGAATCTGATACAGAATCAGTTTGTCATGTCCTGCGTAAAATCTGATGCCGAATTAATCTGTCGTATTCTGCGTGGAGTCTGCCACAGAGTTGTTTTTTTCATCCTGACGGATCTGATCGATCTGCTCTGTGTTCAGTCTCTGCTTCTCACTTGCCGTCATGATCGTATAATCATAAGCTGTAAGTTTGTGCCCCTGCCAGCGGGCATAGACCTTATTCCCGTTGTCTTCTACGGAAATTGCCAGAAACTGTGCGCCGTTCTTACCTCCCAGGTTCGGTATACCCTTTGCCCCGGTCTGGGCGTCTGCATTATGCTTCCGGTCACTGCGGCCGTAACCCTCGATCCGGTCGATCTCGTCCCAGTCCAGCATACGGCCGTTCACAGCGTCAAAGTAATAGGTGACATCATCTCCAAAGCCATCCTCCATATACTGGACCTTCGCTGCCTTGATCGCATTGGACACCTGGTTCCTGTCAAAAGTCATTTTTGCGTCATTTACATGATGTATGTACATCTGCGCGATAAACAGTCCGCAGAAGCAGAGAACGGCAATCAGAAGCAGTGCAGTCAGGGTTGTAATACCTCTGCTGTTCTTATCTACATATGTCTGTCTCATCAGACCGCGCCTCACATAAGATTATACATGGTGAACATCGGCAGATAGATGGAGATAACGATAAACCCTGCAAAAATCGCCAGCAGCACGAGCAGCGTCGGCTCCATTCTTGCCAGCGCCTGCTTTGTGCGATATCCTGCCTCATTGTTGTAGTAATCACCGATGGTCTGCAATGTGCTCTCCAGCGAACCGGTTTCCTCACCGATGGAGGTCATCTGCTTCAGGTTGTCAGGAAAATACTCACAGGACTCGATGCACTTGCCAAGGGGCTGTCCTTCCTCGATTTTCGGCTGCATGGCGGCGACCTCGCGACGGAACACCTCATTGTCCAGAACCTTTGAGGTGACCTCGATCGCATTATTGACCGTTAGACCGGAGGCCAGAAGCACCGACATGGTTTCTGCAAACTGCGCGGAGCTGTTCGCCAGATGAATCTTCCCGACAACCGGCAGCTTCAGCTGGAGCTTACCTTTGACAAGTGCTCCCTTATCCGTACGGAAATAGACAGAAAAGCCGATGACAGCTGCCAGAATGACAATGACAAACAGCGCCCACCATTTGGCAAAGAAGTTTGAAACAGCAATGGTAATCTGGGTCATGACCGGCAGATTGCCGCCCAGGGATTCAAAGGTGCTGGTCAGTGTAGGGATAACCTTAGCCATAATGATGATCAGCACGACCACAGCAACCACCAAGACAAAAATCGGATAAGACAGCGCTGATTTGATTTTTTCCTGGTTCTTGTTCGCATTTTCATAATAGGTCTGCATCCTGGAAAAGGAATTCTCGATCGTACCGGACAGCTCGCCTGCCCGCACCGTCTCGATGAAGGTCGGCGGGAAGACTCCCTTTCCGTTTCTCTCCAGGCTGGAGGCCAGACTGCTTCCATCCTCTACATCTGCTGCGATTTCCTGGAGCAGTTTTTTCATCTTCTTGTCTTCGGTCTGCTCCGCGATCATGGATATACAGCGTCCGATTGGTATGCCGGACCGCAGCATGACTGCGAACTGGGAACAGAGTACGGAGAGATCCTTATAGCCAAGTTTTGGCCTGCCGCCGAATTCCTCTGAAAAAATATTGCGGGATTCCTTTACCACGGAAATGTCCGTAATGATCGGGCAGGTCTGCCGGATTTTCTGTACGGCCGCATATTCATCTGTTGCCTGCACGACACCGCGGGTCTGTCGCCCGTCGGCATCTATGGCGTGGTACCGGTATGTAATCATACACAATCCCCTTCAAATAATACAATTATTGTCTGATCAGATTTGCGCTTTACGAATGCAATATACTTGTAGACATTGCAGTCTGGCAAAATTACGGAAAAATGCCGGATCATTCATTACAGCGAGGAACCTGCCATTTTTTCGGAAAATCCTGATGTATCACCCGGGTACTGCAGGGCAGTTCCTCAGAACATAAGCTTCTTCTTCAGATACATAGGATCATTGCAGGCTTCCATCGCGGTTTCCGGTGTGATCTTCCGGTCCGCAACAAGCCTGAGCAGGAAGTTGTCCATCGTGATACTGCCCTCGGATGCAGACGTCAGCATCGCGGACTGCATCTGCGGCGTCTTGCCCTCACGGATCAGATTCCGGATGGAGGATGTGACAATCATGACCTCTGCTGCCAGCACTCTTCCCTTTCCACCGGCACGGAGAAGCAGCTGCTGTGAAAGGACCGCGTTCAGCGTAGTGGACAGTTCCATACGGATCTGGGGCTGTCTCTCCTCCGGAAAGACGCCGACCATACGGTCGACAGAATCCACGGCGGAGTTTGTGTGCAGTGTGGCAAAGACCAGGTGTCCGGTCTCTGCAGCCGTAAGTGCAGTCTCAATCGTTGTCAGGTCCCGCATCTCACCGATCAGGATGACATCCGGGTCCTCACGAAGAATGGCACGCAGTCCGTCCGCATAGCTTCTGGTATCGGTTCCGATCTCTCTCTGGTTGATAATGCTCTTCTTCGGCTCGTAGAGGTACTCAATCGGGTCCTCCAGTGTGACGATATGCTCACTTCTGGTCTCATTGATCCGGTTCAGTAATGCCGCAAGCGTGGTTGACTTACCGGATCCGGTCTCTCCTGTCACCAGGACGATCCCCTTCCGGTAGCTCGCAAAGGACTTTGCCGCCTCCGGAAGGCCAAGCTCCTCAACCTCCGGAATGTGATTGCTGAGGATACGAAGCGCCGCTGAGATATGCCCTCTCTGATGGAAGAGATTGATACGGACACGCTCGCCACCGAGAGAGGCCGCCATATCCAGCTCACCGATCTCACGAATAGAATCAAAGTGGTCTCCGGCAAGCGTTTTGGCAATTTTCCTGCAGTCCTCATCTGTGAGCACATCCCCTGTCAGGTTTTTCAGCTCGCCATCAACACGGATCTTCGGCGGAAGTCCGCAGATCAGGTGAATATCTGAAGCACGCATGGCAGAAGCTGTCATCACCATCTGGTCTATCGTCATCATTTTGAAGTTCCTACCTCCAATCCCGTTTGAATCTGCTTTTTTTGAATCTGCGTTTTCTGTAATCCGGAATATGATCCGCACAGCACATGCTATCCAGAGATTCATCCAGTTTAATCTGTAATACTGATCGTACGGATGATCTCATCCACAGTTGTAATACCCTCGTCCACCAGGTGGTCCGCATGCTCCAGCATCGTTACATAACTGGTCTTCTCCGCCAATCTTGTGAACTCCTGCTTGTCCCCGCCGGAGGTAATGCAGTGTCGCAGCTCATCATTCATCATCAGAATCTCAAAGACACCGATTCTGCCGCGGTATCCGGAGTGATAACAGTTGTCACAGCCTCTGCCGTGGTAGAACTTTCTTCCCGGATACATATGGATCTTCGCCAGAGAAAGGGAGGCTTCCTCCGGTGTGTACTCCTCCTTGCAGGAAGGGCAGATTCTCCGCAGAAGACGCTGGGAAATGATGCCGCGCAGACCGGCGGAAATCAGATAGGGTGCAACACCCATATCCTTCAGACGGTCAATGGCGGAAACCGCATCCTCTGTATGAATGGTCGTAATAACGAGGTGGCCGGTCATGGCCGCACGCATGGCAATCTCTGCCGTTTCACCGTCCCGGATCTCTCCGACGCAGATGATATCAGGATCCTGACGCAGAATGGAACGAAGCCCGCTGGCAAAGGTCAGCCCGACCTTCTCATTGATCTGCACCTGCGTGGCTCCGTCGATATGGTACTCCACCGGGTCCTCCAGTGTGATCAGGTTTGTATTCTCACTGAGCAGCTCCTGCATCAGGGCATACATGGTCGAAGACTTACCGCTTCCGGTAGGTCCCACAATCATGATAACGCCGCTGGTGTTCTTCAGCAGACGGTCAATCTTAGCATTTTCGTCCTGCGGAATACTGATTCCGGCACGGGTCAGCATCGTCCCCTCTGTGCCGAGAATCCGGATGACGATTTTCTCACCGTAGATGGTTGGCAGGGTGGACACACGCATGTCTACATCGCTCTGCTTCAGCCGCAGCATTGCACGTCCGTCCTGCGGAATCCTCTTCTCAACAATATTCAGGTGGGCCATGACCTTCAGTCTGGATGTGACAGATCCCATCAGATCACCCGGAATGGACATGATTCTGTGCAGGCGGCCATCCACACGCATCCGGATGACCATCTCCTCTTCCTTCGGCTCAAAATGAATATCGGAAGCCTTCTCGTTGTATGCACGCTCGATGATGGAATTGACAAGACGGATGGTCGGTGCATCCTCGAAGTTCTCCTCCTCAGGTGTCTTGATCTCATCCTTTGTAAGTCCGGCATCCTCACGCATCTGGGCCATGGCCTCTGCGGCGCCCTCGTTGCTGTAGAGAACATTGATTGCATGCTCTACGGCTGCCTGGGATGCGATCATCGGGATGATCTTCTTCTTGGACGTATCATGTGCCTCTTCCAATGCCATGAAGTTCAGCGGGTCCGCCATGGCCAGGAAAAGGGAATCCTTGGACACGGAGACCGGCACAATCATAGACTTCTTCGCCAGTGACTTGGGAACATACTTCGACATGGTCGGATCAATGTCCGTTTTGGCCAGATCAATATAATCGATACCCAGCTGAATGCGCAGTGTATCAATCAGCTGAGCTTCTGTAATAAATCCATTGTCCACCAGCACCTGGCCCAGACGCTTCTTCTGCTGTTTCTGAAGCTGGAGTGCTTTCTGTAACTGCTCCTCTGTAATCACATGAGAGGAAACCAGCATATCACCAAGACGTTTATTCTTCATTCCACCAATCCTCTGTCAAAAAGCAGATAACCTTTATACTGTCATTTCTGCATGACGGGTCTATGATTGCACTTTCTTACAATATACAACGTCGAAAAAACACTGTCAATTTTCGTACATAATGTGTAAGTTTTGGGTTACATTTCACTGGTGTGTCAGGAGGGCACTTCTCATGCAGGCCTTTGGAGTGAGTACTACGGACAGTTAGCTGGTTTTATGCAAAGTTGCCAATAATGTTGATTGCGAGAATGTTTGAGGAGGGCGGTTTTTGCCCGACGAGTTTCGCAGCAACAAAAAATAAGCATAAAACCAGCTTACTGTCCGTTTACGAACGGAAACAGACAAATGAGAAGTGTCCTCCCTACACACCTCTGAACCAATGTCATTTAGTTAGTATCAGATGAGCTAGACTCCTATG
>JBJEMO010000139.1:0-11765 GCA_051879715.1 Bilifractor sp. | reverse complement strand
AGTTCAGACCTGCTGTAGTGAGCAGCGTGGAGTTGTAAGAAATATTCTCTACCGGCCTGGTCGCATCCGCCTTATGGCTGTCCAGGAAATTCTGCGTAAACGCAATCTTAAAACTCTTGCTCGTTCCTGGTGTAAATGTAGTCTTTCCGTCCGCTTCTGTCAGCATGTAATCTGTATCCTTCGCTGCCTCCTGTCCATTGACGTCAACATGAAGTCCTCTTATTCCGTCAAAGGAATTGGCGTCCAGGGAATCGGTGATCTGATATACTGGATTCTTGTAATCTGCAGAGAAGGAAGGAACCGTCATGCTATCCAGACTGAAGTAAACGGTATCCCCAAAAGCAACGGTATCGCCCTTACTCTTTCCGTCCTTGTTATTTTTGGGTGAAAGATTCGTGCCAGGACCAATCGCTGAATCTTCTTCCGCCGCATGCTCATTCTTCTTGGATCCGGTGATGTTCTTGTCCATATCAGAGAGTGTGGACTTTACATAGACATCGGTATTTTTCGTCCCGTCAGATGTCTGGAAGAACCTGGAGAGATCCACAGATCCGGCCTGAATATCTTTTTCGGCATCCGCATTGGCGTCTGCAAGATTCACAGATACAACTGCCGGGTTGTAAACAGTGTCAGTCGCCCCGGTCACCAGAACGACATACATGCCAGGCTCCAGGCTTCCGGTGTAGGTGAGACCGTCCGTGCTCTTTGTCAGTTCAGCTCCGGTATCCGCTGAAAATGCACCGGAACGAATATTACCGGCAATAGTAGTAATCTCCGATTCCGTAATGATGTCATTTTGCCCGGCTGACTGTCCTCTTGTCTCATCACCGATTGCCGCGACCTTGCCGTTCTCCGGATCCATCAGAACGTATTTAACCAGCTTTCCGTCCCTGTACACACCATCGACAATCTGGTATGCTTTTACTGTGACGGAATCTTTGTCTTTCTCCTGAATGCCGGACACGGTCACGTTTCCGACAAGCCCATCAACATCCGCCTGCTCACCGGATACGCCGGCAACAGGTGCTGCGGACTCCGCAAATACCGGAATCCCTGTCATGCCAAGAGCCATGCCTGCTCCAAGTGCAATTGCTGCTGCCTTTCTTGCAGCTGCGCGTATTATGGATTGGTCTTTTGTTTTCTTCATATCCATTCTCCTTTCGATTATCAGCTGGCTATTTTATATACAAACCTGCACGATCGGCAGTGGCTGTCCAAAAATGCAAGTGGTACATAGTAGTTTGATGAATCCTCCTGTTCAGGAAACATGCTCATTTTGAATCCTCTGGTCCAGAAACAGATAATCCACATCCGTTTTTGGAAACGCTGTTTTGAATTTCATCAGAAAGTTAAAGGATGGATTTCTTGCACCATATTCCACCTTCTGATAGTACGATTCCGAGACGCCAATATTTTCAGCCATTTTCTTCATCGTCAAATGTTCATTCATTCGGAAATCAATTAACCGTGCATTCACAAAATCATCCCTCACTCTTCAACACAAATAGTGCAATATTGGTCTCATGTAATATGTCTATGCCAGAAGTATAACACATTGTATAACTTATAGAACACATAAATGATAATAATACACAATATGTGCTAATTTGCGTATAGAAATGCTATCTGTACAAATCAGTATATTAATGACAATGGTGTTATCATCTGCACATCTGTATAGCGAAATATCACAATTTGTGTGTTATACTTGACGTAACTGAAAGGAGAAGTATAACGATGACGGGTGAAGTGATAAGGAATATCCGGATATCCCTTGGTTTGTCCAGAAAGGAGTTTGCAGAAAAATTAGGAGTATCTCCCAGTACAATTGGAATGTATGAACAGAACCGCCGGGTCCCATCTTCAAGGAATCTGCAAAAGATTGCAGAACTGGCACACTTAAAAGCGGGGGATATTCTGAATGGCGAGATTGCTGTTACGCAGGACTCTAATTCAGAAAAAGAAGAGAATATGCTGCAGGCATTTCGTAAGTTAAGTCCTGATGAGCAGGACATTATTATCGGAAAAATAAAGGAAATGTTACGAGAGAATAGCAAATATCCGCATTATGACCCCTGAGCTCACCCATTCTGATTAGATATTTGCATTAACCCCGGTGTCTTCTCTTCCAACACAGAAAAAGAACCCTTTTCAGCTTACTATTCGGAAATAATGTCCGAATTCAGTCTGAAAAGGGTTATTCATCGTCTTTGTAACTGGTGTTTATTCTTTTTTAAGCATTTGGTAATTGGCTATCACATACACCGCATGGCCATAGTTACATTACCATTACGAGCGTTCCTGCTGTCAAAAGGATCATGCCGATGGCTGATTTCAGTGAAAACTCCTCATGCAGGAAAATAAACGCCAGCACGATGGTCAGCACACCGCTCATCTTGTCAATCGGTGCAACCTTGGATGCCTCACCCAGCTGAAGAGCCCTGTAATAGCACAGCCAGGAGGCTCCTGTGGCAAGACCTGACAGAATCAGGAAAAGCCAGCTCTTCTTTCCAATGCTTCCGATTCCCGTCTGCGCATGGGTCAGAAATACCATAAGCCATGCCATGGCCAGAACCACGATCGTCCGTATAGCCGTTGCCAGGTTCGAATTCACACCCTCAATACCGATTTTTGCAAGAATCGACGTCAGCGCTGCGAAAACAGCTGATCCTACAGCAAATAAAATCCACATGTACCCACACCTTCCTTTGCCATTCATGAAAATTCCGCCTCTTTTCCTGTAAAAAAAGCTGACAGCTCCTGCCCTGTTCTGTGCAGAAGTCATCAGCCTTATGGCAGTTTTGAATATCTGGTATTCCCGGGAGGACTTCATTCCCGATATTGAAGATACTATACAAAATATACAAGAATATGTCAAATTTCTTGTATGTTAAGAGAAGATGAGCTGCTGTTCAGATGCGTGCCAGATAGAACACTTCTCATTTGACTTTTTCTGTCCGGAATATTCATTCCATGGGATTGCGTGAGAAGTGCTCTGCCGGTAAACAGAGTTGCATGTGCTATATTTATAAACTCAGCTTCGCAGCGCCGTCACTGGATCGCTCTTTGCCGCCTTCCGTGACGGAATCAGACCTGCGACCATCGTCAGGGCGACACTGAGGGCAATCAGTATAAGTGCTGCTGCTGGAGGAAGGGCTGCCTGAATTTTCTGACCGGTCACACGCAGAATCAATGCATTGAGCAGCGGTGTGAGCAGAAGTGTCACGCCGACGCCGATGCTTCCTGCAAGAATTCCTGTGATAAAGGTTTCGGCATTGAATACCTCGGCAACATTATGGCGGGAGGCACCCAGGGCACGCAGGATTCCGATCTCCTTTTTCCGCTCGAGTACACTGATGTAGGTGATGACGCCGATCATGATGGAGGATACGACCAGAGAGATCGCTACAAAGGCAATCAGGATATAGCTGATGGTATCAATGATCTTTGTGACGGAGGACATCATGGCTGTAACCATATCTGTATAGGTAATGACCTTGTCTTCCTCTCCGGCTTTTTCCATTTTCGTATTGTAAGAGTCCAGAATATTCTCGACTGCATTCTTGGCCTTGAAATCCTTCGGGTATATGTTGATGCCTGTGGGTTCATCCGGATCCGCATATCCCAGAGAGGAAAGATTGTTGTCCAGGGAACTCTGGCTGCTCTGCAGCATGGAGCTCATCAGCTCCTGCAGCTGTCCGGCATCCATATTTGCCCGGAAGGCAGATGCCAGCTGGTCCGGATCAATTTTCATCATCTGCTCCATATTCTGTGAAATGGTGCTGACGGTCTGGGAAAGGGCCTGGGTGAGCGCCTGCGTAAGCTGGCTGGTCAGACCGGTCATTGCCGTTGTAATTGCCTTCTGGATCTGTGCCGTAACTGCCGAGACAAGAGCTTTGACGGTGCTCTGAAGGGTGTCAGAGAGCGCGCTCTGCAGTGCACTGGTATCGATCATCTGTCCTGCAGCATCCTGCAGGAGTTTCTGCGCCTCATCAGACTGCAGGTATGCCGCAAAGGAGTCGGAGATCTTTGACAGCTGGGGTGCTTCGTTATCGGCAGCCCAGCTGTCATAATCTTTCTGCAGCGTGTCCGCTATACCGGAGGCCTGATCCTGCGTAATCGTAAACCGGCTCAGCTTATCCGTAATCGCAGAAAATGCGATGCTTAACGTTTCTTCTGCATCTGCAGACTCCAGCCAGTTCCGGAAATTTTCCGGGTCCAGCGGATCATCTGTGATATGTTCTTTGGCATAGGCTGCATAACCGTTATAAATTGTAAGAGCCATCTGCACTACATCGTCCCGGGTAATCAGATTCTCCTTATTGGCATCCAGAATTTTCTGCATCTCTTCCTGCAGCGTATTCCGTCCGGTATCCGTCTGCAGATATTCTGCAAAGGCGTTGCCGAGGTTTTTGTAATTGGTGGATGGGTTGCTGGAGCTGCTGTTCAGATATCCCTGCGCCGCTTCCCTGAACAGGCTCTGCAGCTGTTCAACTGTCACGTTAACCTTGACTTTTGAGAGGAGATCTGAAAGATTCAGGCTGCCCAGATCCGGCATCGCGTTTGCAATCGCCGAGGGATCCAGGCTGTTCTCAAGATTCAGCCCTGACAGGTCCAGATTCTGAAGGTTCAGATTCTGTATTATGCCATCCAGGTTCAGATTATCTGGCGAAAGCGACGCGGCATTAGAAGAAAACGCTTGCTGAAGCGCGTCACTGTCTATAGAGAACAGCTTGCTCAGATCAAGGTCTGAAGAAACATTTTCGTCAGAGAATTTTTTTCCTGTCAGGACATTGACATCCGGCCGGCTGAGCTGATCTTTGACTACTTCGCTCTGTGAAGCGGTCTTCATCAGATCTTCCTCCAGAGCCGGTGCGTAGGATATGCCCGGGCTTAATGCTTCAGCAACGGTTCCTTCCTTTGGCTGTACAATGCCTGTAATGGTCAGCTTTTCTCCATTTTTCACCAGCTTGCTGATGTAATTCTTGTCACTGCTCTGGTCTGTCCAGATATTGTAGGTGTCATCGTGTACATAGTAATCACAGGCGTTTACAAGCCGGAAGCTTTTTCCGAGGAAATCATCATAGGAGTAGACCGACTCTGTATTTTCACTGGAGTCTGAAATATCCCCGGCTGAGTCCGATGCGGATAAAGAGGTACCGGAATCGGCTGCACTGGAAGAGGCTGCAGTATCTGAAGCAGCCCCGGATGAATCTGAACCTGATGTCACAGGGATAGTATAATCTTCTGTGCTGTTGGCGCTCTTATTACCCTCGGTGAACGTATTGATCTTATCCTCAAGTTCTTGTCTGTCCCGCATCCCAAGGGCATAGAGCAGGATATCGCTGACCTCACCATTCGAATTCAGCACAAGTACAAGGTCGGTGTCCTTCTCTGGCCAGTGCCCTGCCTTCAGATCATAGGAATCCTTATAGAGGGCTTCAGAGCGCGGAAGTGCACTGAAAAAGTCTGTGCCGAGGGACCCGGTCATCATGCCTGCCAGACCCATATCTCCGGCTGACAGTGCATCAAACATATGGTTTGGATTTACCTGCTCTGTGGAATCTCCCTGCATTGTATAAATCTGGGGTGTAATGCCATAGTTATATTCAATGGCGTTGACATATTGTTCAATGCCGCTTTCCCCACTGTCCAGATAGCGTTTCAGCGATCCCAGATCATTGGAGCTTACTTCCTTTAATAGCTTTCCGGCTGTCTCATCTACGCCGACTGCGTCTGTGTATGAGGCCTTATTGCTGCCACCGAACAAACCACCTGATCCACTCATGCCCTGCATAATAGAGGTAAGATCGAATCCCGTCCGCTCAATCTGAAGCGGGTACATGGATAGCGTTTCTGCTTCCTGTGCCTGAATAAAACGGTTTGCGCCGTTGGAAAGTGCGAGAATCAGAGCAATACCGATAATGCCGATCGATCCGGCAAAGGATACAAGCAGGGTCCGGGCCTTTTTCCGGCGCAGGTTATTGCCGCTAAGTGCAAGTGCTGTCAGGAAGGACATGGCTGCTTTTCCCATTCTGCGGTGAATCGGTGCTTTTGTCTTATTTGATGCTTCCGGAGGGTTTGTATCCGAGCGGATTTTCCCATCCTTAATGGTGACAATTCTGGTGGCATATTTTCTGGCCAGGTCCGGGTTATGGGTTACCATGACGACCAGACGGTTCTTCGCTACCTTCTTCAGAATGTCCATGACCTGGATGCTGGTTTCTGTATCCAGGGCACCGGTCGGCTCGTCAGCCAGAACGATGTCCGGGTTATTAACCAGAGCACGGGCGATCGCCACCCTCTGCATCTGCCCGCCGGAGAGCTGGGAGGGCTGCTTGTGCTCCTGTCCGGCAAGCCCGACCTGCCGGAGGGACTCCTTTGCCCGCTCTCTTCTCTCACTTCCGGAAATGCCGGAAATAGACAGTGCCAGCTCTACATTTGCGAGTACACTCTGATGCATGATCAGGTTATAGCTCTGGAAGACAAACCCTATGGTGTGGTTCCGGTAGGCATCCCAGTCTCTGTCCTTATAACGCTTTGTGGATATACCATTGATGATCAGGTCTCCGCTGTCATAACGGTCCAGACCACCGATGATATTCAGGAGGGTTGTCTTTCCGGAGCCGCTTGGCCCGAGAATCGCCACAAATTCGCTGTCGCGCAGCTCCAGGCTGACATGGTCCAGTGCCTTCTGCACCAGCTCCCCGGTATGATATTCTTTGCAGATTTCTTTTATTTCAAGCATGCAGCCTGCTCCTTCTAAATGCATGGATAGCTCAGTTTTTTCATGGAATGAATGGATGGTTTTGTTTTATCATGGACAACGCATTTGCGCAAATACAAAAGTTCTCGTCCGATCTGCTCCGTTTCATGCAAATTTCCCCAATGTATTTGTTACAGTACCCTCCTGCCACACCTCTGAACAGCAACATGTATTTCCTGTAAAAAATGCTTGCAATTTCCAATAGATTTGATACAATATGATTTAACAAAACCTAATTACATCAAAAAACGACAATTTAAAATTTACAAAAATGAGACAATTAAAAAAGGAAAAGCAGGAGGTACAGATATGAGCATCTATGATTATTCCGTAACAACACCCCAGAATGAAGAGGTTTCACTTTCCAATTACAAGGGCAAGGTCATGCTGATCGTCAATACTGCCACGGGCTGTGGCTTTACCCCGCAGTACAAGGACCTTGAATCAATCTATGAAAAGCATCATGATCAGGGGCTTGAGCTTATCGACATTCCCTGCAACCAGTTCGCGGGACAGACACCGGGTACGGATGAAGAAATCCATGAATTCTGTACGTTAAAGTACAACACACAGTTCCCCCAGATGAAGAAGTCTGATGTCAATGGCGAGAATGAGCTTCCTCTCTACACTTATCTGAAGAGTCAGAAGGGATTCGAAGGCTTTGGCAGTGGCCCCAAGGCGTTGATGATGAGCGGTCTTCTCAAGAAGATTGACAAGGATTACAAGAATAATCCGAACATCAAATGGAATTTCACAAAGTTCCTCGTTGACAGAGATGGCAACGTTGTCCGCCGTTTTGAGCCGACCGAGGATATGAAGCATGTGGATGAGGCGATTCAGGAGCTTCTGTAATTCAGATTTGTAAAAAAATAGATTTGTAAAATGAACAGGACAGTGGAACCGAAAGCATTCCACTGTCCTGTTTTCGAATGCACTTAACTTAAAAATACATTTGTTAAAAGTAGTCGAAAATTGCCTGCACTGCATCTGACAAATTCATCAGGTCTGGATATGTAAGCTCATCCTGCTTGAAAAATCCACGCTTTCTGAAATTTCTATTGCTGTTTTTCTGTTGCAACAGATTGAGACTGCTTTGTCGACAGGCTGCCTGAAATGCTATAGAATACCTATGACAGCTTTATCGATGAGAGTCTACGTAATTGGCGCACTACCAATCGTTCAGGATTGTCAATTTCTGAAAGGATCATTTTAATCATGAGTTTATATGCAATTGGAGATCTCCATCTTCACTTTGGATCTGAACTGAAAGCACCGGGGCAGCTGCATGACCGCGTATGGAAAAATCATGAGGAGAAATTCCGGATAAACTGCGGTAAGCTTCTCACTGACCAGGACACGCTTGTGCTTGTCGGTGATCATAGCTGGGGAAAGAACCTGCAGCAGGCGGAACCGGATCTGGAGTATATATGTGAACTTCCGGGCAGAAAGATTCTGGTTCGGGGTAATCATGATATGTTCTGGGATGCAAAGAAGACAGATGCCCTGAACAGGGAGTTTTCCGGGAAGCTGGAGTTCCTGCAGGGGAATTATTATTCGTATGAAGATTATGCCCTGGTTGGGACAAAGGGATTTACGTTTGAGGGGCCTTTCTGGGTAGACCGCAGAGGAAGGATTGTGGACTGGGACGAGACTGCAGAAGCGCACGCCAAAAAGCTGGTACAGCGGGAACTGAAACGGCTGCGTGATTCCTTTGAGGCGGCCAGGATCGATGGATACCGGAAATTCATCATGTTCCTGCACTACCCGCCCACGAATGTGCTGGAAAAGGATAGCGGATTTACAGAAATGGCAGAGGAATACGGGGCAGAACAGGTAATATACGCACATTGCCATGGAGAGGCGCGATTCCATGACAGTATTGAAGGAATATTCCACGGTATGCAATATCACCTGGTCTCAGGCGATTATCTGAAATGGCATCCGTATAAAGTACTATGACAGGATCAGGTGACAGAGAGTCTGACCCCTTGTCACCCCTAGCCACAATACCTACCCCTCAGTGACACAGTTTCCGCCGTTTTTTCTGCTTATTTCACACAGTCTCTGTACACGGTCCATCAGCATACCGACACTGTCCTCTTCCTTTGCCAGTGTTACCCCGGAGGATATGGTTGCGGTAATTCTATGTTCCTGATAGATGATTGTTGTACTGGCTGCAAGAGCCCTGAGTTTTTCCGCTGTGGATCTGATATTTTCTTCTCCATGCCTCGGAAGCACAACGACGAGCCTGTCGCTGTCCCAGTGGCCGATGAATGCATCAGAAGACAGACGAGTCTGGGCACTCTGGGCAAGCGTCTTCAAAAGCAGATCCCCTGCTTCTTTTCCGTATGTCTCGTTTACATGGCGCATTCCATCAATGTCTGCATAAATGACGAAAAATGGTCTGTGCAGTTTTCTGAATTCTTTCAGCTGTGTATTAATATATAGATTCAAAGTAGCACGGTTTGCAATACCTGTTTTATGGTCCAGGTAGGAGGAGCCCATGATACGTTTGAGAATATCCTCCTGCATAAAGCTGGCAGGCTGTTCATAAAAGGTCTCGATACCACCGATGATCCTGCCATCATGGACAACCGGATGCGTGCATACGACAATCGGGAGCCGGCTGCCATCCTTGCAGAGAACCGTAACCTCCTTCTGCGACCTCTTGCCCGTCAGCATAGTATCGACCAGTGGGCAGAGCAGAAGGCAGAGGGGCTCCCCATCCATAGAAAGGTGATGCAGATTTGTCTCATGGCAGCACAGACCTGTGACCTCTTCCGCTCTGTATCCTGTGATATGTTCAGCAGCCCTGTTCCAGAAGACAATTCTCCTGTCCTGATCAACGCCATAGACACCTTCCCGGACATCTGCCACAACCTCTTTGTAAAACTGCAGCTCCTCGGCTGCCTGCATGCTTGAGCCGGGCCGAACCCGGTATTCAGATACGGCAAATCTGTTCTCCTCAAACGCAGTCATTGAAAGCCCTCCAAATAAACTGTCAAATGATTGATTAACCATCGATGTGCGTCATTTCACGGCGTATATAAGCCAGATAATCCTCTTCACCAATTGGCTTTGAAAAATAATAGCCCTGAATCTCATCACATTCGGACTCCAGCATATACTGAAGCTGCTCCTGTGTTTCCACCCCTTCCTGCACGATGGTCACACCAAGCTCCCGCAGCATGCGGATCGAATTTTTCAGTACAATCTGCGCACCCTGGCTTTCTGCACAGCGCCACAGAAGATCCTTGTCCAGCTTGACCACTGTAAACTGCATATTATAAAGCGTTGATATGTTTGAATATCCCGTGCCGTAATCGTCAAGAGCAAAGCCATAACCATCCTCCCGAAGATGTCTGATGGTCTCTGCAAATGTCTTGGTACCATATAACGCTGTGGTCTCTGTGATTTCAAATATGATAAATGAATGTGGGACATGATATTTTTCCAGAATGGCATTAATATCATGAACCAGATCTTTATACATGCACTGTATGCCGGAAAGATTTACATCAATGTGGGTAATGCCCTTTTCTATCAGGTGGTTGTCACTGACAAATCTGCATACATTTTCAAGAACAAGCAGGCCAATCGCGTAGATATCCCCTGTCCTTTCTGCATATTCGATGAAGCGCTGCGGCATAATAATGGTTCCATCCGGCTTTTTTATTCTGACCAGTGCCTCAGCCATGTCACTTCTTTTGGACCAGCAGTTCCACAGCGGCTGGTAATATACGACAAATGCGTGGTTCTGCAGAGCGTATAGAAAGTCCTGCTTCATATCTGCCTGATCTCTGACATAGACAAGATCCTTCGCATGTGATATCTTTACACGTTCCAGCTGCGGCCCCTGATCAGGCACGGTCAGATAATTGACGAAGTCATGTATGGACGCACAGTCTTCCGGTATCCGGAATACCCTGATATCCGCCTGCAGTACCACGCTGATCTGACCAATCTGCCAGTCCGACTGAAACCGGTCAGCCATGTCGTGCAGCAGGGAATTTTCGATATCCGGGCTGTACTTCCTTAATGCAAGGACAAAGATATTCTCTTCATACTGGTAACAGACTGCATTTTTACATAAATTATCCAGCCAGGAGGCAATCGTCATCTCCAGGTTATCAGCTCCCTTCAAAGCGATTGCTCTCGATAACTCCCTCAGGTTTATGATATGGATAGCGATCACCGCTGTTTTTTCTCCGGCATGCATCAGTCTGCTCACGTGGTCGACGAGAACCCGGCCATTTTTCAGGCCGGTATCAGAGTTGATCGAATGCTCTGCACTCTCTGTGTTGTTGAGCAGACCTGCCGTTGCCACTGCCAGGAGAAAACCGGCGATATTGGTATTTGGGCGAAGCGCCTGCAGGGTAAGGCCCGCTAAAATCAGAAGAACGAACAGCATCATTTCTGTCCGTTCCCTGACTGATAAAGCCTTCTGTCTGATGATATGCGAAGCTACAATTGCCAGATAAAGGTAGACAGTTACAAAAAAAAGAGGCATCAGAAATTCCCGGTGATAAACATATTTCTTATCATAGCTGAAAAACCAGTGCGTAAGAGGATTCAGCGCAAGGAGCAGAAATATGCCGCCCGTGATGGACAGGAAACCTATGTAAAATTTTTTGCCCAGGAACCCGGACAGTCCAAGCGCATATGCCATGTATACAGAAAACAAGGCAACTGCTGTCATCAGAAACAATAGACAGATGGTGCCTGTCCCATTCAATGCACCTGGATGGAGACCTGTGCTACGAACATAATCCTCCAGAGCATAGTTGCACGCATGCAGAATAACACAGGCAATCAGACAGATCACAAGAAGAAGAAAATAGAGATTTTGCCTGCGGTGGATGCTTTTTTTGTATTGAAATACAACAAGAACAGCCGCTAGAAGAATCGCAGCTGCAATATCATAGGTCATAGATCTGTCTCCTGTAGCATCATTTTTATATATGTTGTGTACTGCCTTCGCATATATAATTTTTTCCAT
>JBJEMO010000138.1:0-1769 GCA_051879715.1 Bilifractor sp. | reverse complement strand
GTTCTGCCCATCTCAGGCGCTCACTCGTGTTGTTGCTGGCATCCTCCATCTTCTGACGAAGCCGGTCAATGGCTGCTTTCAGCCGGGCCATATCGCTGGAATAATCGTCCTTCAAGGTCTTGTGTTCATCTTTGCCGAGAAAACCACTGACAAAGTTTTCGTACAGAGTGGATTTGAAGCGGCGGATCTGCGCCAGCTGCGCCTCATTGTCCGCGATCTGTATTTTATACTGTTCAATCAGCTCCCGATTGATCTGTTCCCCGTTGATACTGTCCAGGGGCTGCTCCAGAGAGACCACATTATTGATTTGTGCTTTCAAACTTTCCGACACGCAGGTAATCAGGTCGTTCTCTTTTAGCATGACAGAACCAGTGCAGCCATTCTTTTTTCCTTTGGGACAGAAATAGTAGAAATACTTTTTATCCTTATAGGGAACGGTTTTCCGTGTCATACGTTCTCCGCAGCAGCCACAGATCAGGATACCGGAAAACTACCGTAGATAAGATGTAGAAACACAGTAGTCCATCGCAAGTTACGACAAAATACCGCTAAAAGCAACGGGTTGATTTCTCAACCCGCTGCTATGTACTATTCAGATTTAATGTCGAAACAATATCCGACTTCCCGAACACACCTGATGGTAAAAGGAGCATCTGGTAATGCCTTGCCAAGTTTTCACGCAGATTGCGGATGTGGCAGCCTATAGCATTATTCTCATTACCGAGTGCTTCTTCATGCCATATTTTTTGATATATCTGTTCATAAGTGAGAACGCGTCCTTTGTTAGCCACCAACAGACATAGAAGATCGTATTCCTTTGTTGTCAGATCGAGCTCTTGATGATTACTGAAAATTTTTCGGCGATCCGGATAAATTTCGAGTCCGGGGATAGATATAGCTGTTTCATCATTTAAGCTTAGGCTCTCAAAGTTTGGATGCCTTTTTAGAACAGACATTATTTCATCAAATGCAGTGGAGTCTTGATCTTGGAACTCAATAACTAATATGTGTCCGATGTTATTCCACCTTCTTTTTTATTGAATTTGCTATATACAACACAAAAAGATGCAAGGAGATGGTACTTGTGCGGAAGGAGATGAATCCTTTCTGTTTTGCCCCTGTTGTTCAAGGGTTATTTGTCCTAACAGATAATGCGCTTGCTAGGAAGTGTTTGATTCATGCTCATCTCTCCGCACAATCCTAGATCAATCGAAGCGCCTCCAGAAATCTTTAATAACCGCCTCGTAGCCCTCTTTATCAATATAATAACTCATGCCGTGATCCGCTCCGGGAACAATAAACAATTTCTTCGGCGAAGTACAGGCTTTATAATTTTCATAGGTCATTTCAACCGGGACAAAATGGTCGTCTGTTCCATGGATTAACATGATCGGAACAGAGCAATTCCGCAGGGCGTCAACAGTAGAGTAATCCGCGTCATCCGTCTGTGTTATCTTTTCATATAGCGTATCTGCCACAGCTCCACGAAGACCGAACGCGATGTGTAAATTTTTATTGGCAACATGCTTCCAGATAGCATGGGGAGAAGTAAATCCGCAGTCCCCCACAATACCATGGACGTTGTCTGGCAATTCAAGACCCGCTGCCATCAGAACTGTAGTTGCGCCCATGGATACCCCGCCCAGGTAGATTGGGATCTCGTTGCCGCAGCGGTCGATTACCCAATTGATCCAATCAAGACAATCATAGCGTTCGATTGGGCCAAACCCAATATAATCACCGCCGCTGCCACCTTGCCCCCGCTGCTC
>JBJEMO010000137.1:0-1772 GCA_051879715.1 Bilifractor sp. | reverse complement strand
CAAAACTAATCTCTGTCATCATTTATCCCATAAGATTTGTGATTGACCCATAATTTTTTGGGGGAATTGGTTATAAGGCGAAGAAAAACCTGCAGAACGGAAAACTGGAGAGGCACAGCTTCGTGTTGCGGTAAATAATGGTTATGATACAATTATATTTGCAGAGTATAGTAGCGGATCTGATAAATCGCGTGTATTTGTCTGCTGGGCATGAGGAACTGCTTAAAGGCTGCTGACACAAAGATCATCGCCACCTTCCGGCGATCGTAATAATTTTGGGGGGATGTATGATGAAAAAGAAGACAGGTATTATCTTATTGATTGGCCTTTCTGCCATCATTACCGGAGTCGTTGTATATCAGAGATACCAGGCTTTTTACAATTCCCCGGAACAGGTAAAAAAGAGACAGGAAGCGGAGTATGCCGCTCAGAGAAAAGCACTGAAAGAAAGCCGTAAGGAATTGCAGAATGATACGCAGGAAGAAATTGCCGATAAAATTTCGTTTTACCATGGTGAGTATGCGACTTACCAGGTGACCGTATCATCTGATCTTGACAAAACGGATGATGGCTACTTTTGGAATGATTCCGTTTTCATTGTCGCGTCTGCAAATAGCAACTGGAAAAACGTGACAGATCCTGCCCGATACAAGTATCTTTACAATGCTGCGTCAGAAGCAAAAGATGTTTTGCAAACCAAAGAAGGCTGGCTGTATCCGGATGAATTCGAAGAAAATTATTATCATCTATCCAGAAATCCCGAGCAGCTAACCTGCTATAAAGGGAAGGTATCTTACCAGCAGCTCATTGACGTAAAACTCGATGACGGCGAAAATAAATATCATCTGACGCTTACTGATACAGATAAATTGTATGATAACATTCATTATTTTGTTAATGGGACTGCAATAGATCCCGACAGTTTTCCGACGCAGGATGATGCTCAGGCGTCCTCTTCCAATAGCTCAACATCTTCAGACCAGGGCGGTGCGATCAATCCCTCTCCGGCGCAGTCTTCTGATACGGGTAACAGTTATAAGCAAAGCGGTCAGAACCAAAACAGCGGAAACACAGGAGATGATGACGAGTATCACGTCAATGACTATGATGACCCGGAGGATTTTTATGAGGATAATGCCGATGACTTCGAGGATGAGGAAGATGCTGAGGATTATTATGACGAATACCATGATTAAGGAAAATCCGCTGTGTTTTATATTTGGACTATGACAAAAGTGTTTTTCCTAAATGATGTTGAGTACCATTAAGGAGAAATATATATATGGGATATTGGGAGGATGGAATTCTGGGTCTTGTCACCGGTGATGCACTTGGTGTGCCGGTAGAATTTAAATCCAGGGAAGAATTGAAGATCAACCCTGTCAGGGATATGCTGGGATTTGGAACCTACGACGTTCCTGCAGGAAGCTGGTCAGATGACAGCAGCATGGCACTTGCAGAACTTGCCAGTCTCGTAGAATCACAAAATTCACAAAACGAAAAAGGTACTGAAAGTGAAGAAGATACTGATTCCCTTTCAGGTTTGGAATCGCTTATAGACCTGAACGATATCATGAGACGTTTTGCTGCCTGGATCGATTACGGAGAATATACGCCACAGGGCGTAGCTTTTGATAGGGGAAATACCTGCTCCACTGCCATTTCACGCTTCAAAGAAGGAAAAGATGTACAGTCCTGCGGAAGCACCGGTGAGAATTCCAATGGCAACGGTTCGCTTATGCGCATCCTTCCTGTCTGCATTTACCTCTGGG
>JBJEMO010000136.1:0-11865 GCA_051879715.1 Bilifractor sp. | reverse complement strand
TATATCTTTGCTACAGTTCAGACTTTGGTGAAAGACGAGATTTTGCATTCCTTTAAACCGGACGAATTTGACTCGATTATTATTGATGAGGTCCACCGTGCAGGCGCTCCATCGTATCAGAAGATCGTCGATTATTTCAAACCGGATCTGCTTCTCGGTATGACTGCCACGCCGGAGCGGACCGACGGATTTGATATTTATAAGATGTTCGACCACAACATTGCAGCGGAGATCCGTCTTCAGCAGGCAATGGAAGATGATCTTCTCTGTCCGTTTCATTATTTTGGAATCACTGATCTGGAGGTTGATGGGAAGATTGCAAATGATAATCAGACGGGAGGAGAGTTGTCTCTGCAGGATTTCCGTTTTCTGACCAGTGAGGAACGGGTCAGGTACATTCTACGTGAAGCAAAATACTTTGGGCATAGCGGTACCCGTTTAAAGGGTTTGATCTTCTGCAGTCGGAAAGAAGTCGGTCGGGAGCTGTCCAAGAAAATGAACGAGCAGGGACTGCAGACCCTTTTTCTGGGCGGTGATGCCTCACAGGAGATGCGTGAAAATGCGGTTAACAGACTTACTGCCGATGATATCCCAAGGACTGAGCAGCTTGATTATATTCTTACCGTAGATATTTTTAACGAGGGTGTTGATATTCCGGATATCAATCAGGTGATTCTGCTGCGGCCCACACAGAGTCCGATCATTTTTGTGCAGCAGCTTGGCCGTGGACTGCGCAAGGCGGCGGGGAAGGAATACGTCGTTATTCTGGATTTTATCGGAGCTTACACGAACAACTACATGATCCCCATTGCGCTTTCCGGTGACAGATCTTATAACAAGGACAACATCCGCCGCTACGTACAGGAAGGGACTCGTGTAATCCCTGGCAGCTCGACCATTCATTTTGATGAGATTTCCCGCAAACGGATTTTCAGTGCCATTGACAGTGCACGTCTGAATGACACCAAGCTGCTTCGTGATGCATATACGAAACTGAAATACCAGCTCGGACGGATTCCTTCTCTGATGGATTTCAGGGAATATGGCTCAGTCGATGTTACGAAGTATTTTGCAAAATTCGGCTCCTATTACAACTTCCTGGTAAAATATGAGAAGGATTACACCATCCGCCTTAACAGTGAAGAAGAGCAGGTTGTCGGATTCCTTTCAAAGAAGCTTGGGTTTGGAAAGCGACCGGAGGAACTGATTATTCTGCGGAATCTTCTGCGGAACAGAGATTTTTGTCTAAGACTTCAGGCCTATGCAGATGCTTTTACAGATCTCAAAAGAGGGGAGCAGAAGGCAGCGGTCGAGTCAGCGATCCGTAACCTGACCAATCAGTTCGCCAAGGATTCGGAAAAGAAAAAATACGAGGCTTGCACTTTCCTTGTAGAAGGCAGGAATGGCGAGTATCGTCTGTCCCCATCTTTTGCAGCTATGCTGGCAGACAGACCATTTTTTAACATGGTAAACGAAATTGTGCGGTTCGGCCTCGCCTCCTATAAGGAGCAGTACAGCCATCCCTACAAGGATACAAACTTCCAGCTGTATCAGAAGTACACATATGAGGATGTATGCCTGCTGCTGAACTGGGAGAAGAACATGAATGCGCAGAATCTGGGCGGCTATTTTTACGACAGCCGGACTAAGACTCTTCCTGTGTTCATTAACTATGACAAGGCGGACGATGCAATCGCTTACGAGGACCGGTTTGTAAGCGCGGACAGGCTTATTGCATTGTCAAAGCATCCAAGGAAGATTACTTCCGGAGATGCAGACCACTTTTACAAGCGGACGTCCAAGGATAAGGATAACAGGATTTACCTCTTTGTGAGAAAAAATAAGGAGGATCAGGAAGCCAAGGAGTTTTATTTTCTCGGAGAGATGACGGCACAGGGAGAACCACATCCGATTCATATGACATTTGACATGACGGATGAGGATGGAAAAGTGACAGGCAAAAAGACGGACGATGCGTTTGAGATCGATTATCATCTGGATGTGCCGGTTCGGCAGGACATTTATGATTACATTGTCAATGAATAAGGGTATTTTTTCAAGGAGAAGATATGGAAACTAAGCATGTAGTTGCAGCAGTGATCGTGCATAATGGAAAAGTTTTTGCTACACAGAGAGGATACGGAGAATTCAAGGACAAGTGGGAGTTTCCAGGTGGAAAGATTGAGCCTGGTGAAACGCCTCAGGAAGCACTTGCCCGCGAGATTCGTGAGGAACTGGACACGGAGATTGAAGTGGGTGGGCTGCTCGATACTATTGAGACTGATTATCCTACCTTCCATCTGTCTATGGGATGCTATCTTTGTACGGTAAAATCCGGAAAGCTGACACTTCTTGAGCACGAAGCGGCACGATGGCTGGATTCTGCTCACCTGTATGATGTGGACTGGCTGCCTGCTGACCGGAGATTGCTTCCGTTGATTGAGGAGAGAATCAGATAATCGGGATTAAAAAAAACGATAATAAGTGAAGAAAGTTGATAGTAATAAATAAATGCGACGATAATGCAACGATTTGATTATCGTTGCATTTTTTGCTGCGATGATTTAGTCTTATATCAGGAAGAGGTGATACGGATGAATGAATCCAGAACATTAGAAATAAAGGAAAAGGTTACAAATACATTTCTTAAAACCGTAAGTGCCTTCGCAAATTATGGAACAGGTGAGATTCTTTTTGGAGTAAGAGATGACGGTGCAACTGTTGGCCTGACTGATCCGGAGCAGACAAAACTTGATATTGAAAATCGAATAAATGACTCGATCCAGCCAAAACCTGAATATTTTTTTCGATTGAACAGGAAAAATAAAACCATTTCTCTGATTGTGGAAGAAGGGCAAGAAAAGCCTTATCTGTATAAGGGTAAAGCGTATAGAAGAATTGATACTTCCTCAGTTGAGGTCGACCCGATAGAATTAAGAAGACTGTTGCTGGAAGGCTCGCATCGGAATTTTGAAGAATTAAGCGCAGATGATCAGAACCTGACGTTTAAAATACTTGAGATGAAACTACAGGAAACATTGGGAGTCGGCAAACTTACAACCGATATGCTGAAGACCTTAAATCTTTACAGTGACAAGGATGGATATAATAATGCAGCTGCTTTGCTGGCGGATACTAACAATTTTCCTGGAATTGATATTGTAAAATTCGGTGAAAATCTGAACGTTATGCGAGAAAGAATTACTTCAAAGGGAATCTCTGTCCTGAAGCAGTACGATGAGGCAGTTACAGCTTATAGACGGTATTATGTTGAAGAAATTATTGAGGGAATTCAAAGAACAATAAAGGAAAAAATTCCGGAAAATGCTTTTCGGGAAGCTGTCGCAAACGCTTTGGCACATCGTACCTGGGATGTGAATGCAGATGTTCATATCTCCATGTTTGATGACAGGATTGAGATCGTTTCAATTGGGGGTCTTCCTAGAGGAATCAATGAAGATGAATATTTAAATGGAGGAATATCCATCTTGCGCAATCCGATCCTTGCGTCTGTGCTTTACCGTATGCATTATATAGAGGCTTTTGGAACAGGCATCCAAAGAATCAGGATGGCATATCACGGTTACATGGAAACTCCATTATTCCAAATTTCAGAAAATGCCATCAGAATCACACTCCCCGTTTTAGAAGCAGGAAAAAAGATGACAACAGATGAAAAGGCGGTTTATGCTACACTCCTTGATAAAAGTGTATTGACAAGTACAGAAGTTGCGGCAAAGGCTGGCATGAGCAGAGATAAAACGATTCGGTTGTTAAAGGCGCTTGTAGAGAAAAATTTAATAGTCAAAACCGGACGGGCCCGGGGAACAAGATACCATATTTGATTATGTGAGTGCAGATTAGCAGATACGGATAATCCTGATTTGACAAAAGATTTTTATTTTTTAGAAAAGACAGATGACTTTTTCAAAAAACTCCGGAAATATAGTTGACATGGTCGGGCACGGGAACAACCTATGCGGTCGTTTTCGCGTTATAAAAGGAGCAGGTGCAGCTTTTATCGGTAGAGGAATTTCACAAGTACTTGTGGGATGGGTTCCTGGGTCTGGAAATGCGATCAATACAGCAACAGCAGCAGGCTTAACAGAAGATATTAAAGATATACAGATCAGAGCTCGAGGTCTGTTTATAAACGTGCAGATGCGTAAAGGCTGATTCCCAGTGAAAGGGTATCTGCCTTTACGGATAAACATGATTTTATTCTTTCCCAAGCAACCAGTCAGATAAATTTTTGACCTGGATGCCATTATAGTTACCAATAGTGAACCGGTCTTCAGTCAAAACGATTTTTTCGTAGTTGTCCCTGATATTTGTCAACGGCTTCAGCTCACGGTTAAAGGTCTCTTTTGCTGTCATATCTGCAGTGACCTGGAAGTAGGTATAGGCACCCTGTTTTTCAGCGACGAAGTCGACCTCTGTATTGCCGACCTTGCCAATCATGACATGATATCCCCGGCGAAGAAGCTCAAAATAGACGATGTTCTCCAGAGAGAATCCAAGATCATATTGAGTGCGAGGCAGGATATAGTTTCGTAAACCGAGGTCCACGATATACAGTTTTCGATTAGCCTTCAGAAGCTGTTTTCCAATGATGTCAAATCGCTCTGCCGGATAGAAGATAAAGGATTCCGTGAGGGCTTCGACGTAATCGCTCACAGTGTTGGGAGAAATTTTCCTTCCGTTAGAGGTCAGAAAATTGGTGATGCTTCGGACAGAAACCGGGTTTCCTGCGACACTGGACAGATATTTCGCTATGGTCTTCAAAAGAAGAATATCTGTGATTTTCCTTTTATCCGGATCACTTTCTTTTCTTGCCTGCCGGTCTTCGATATCTTTTACGATCACGGTGTTGTAGATGCCCTCTAAGTAGGTTTCCACTTTTTCCTGCGTGCGGTCCATGACAGCAATATATGGAAGACCACCGACACGCATATATTCTGCAAGACCTCGGTCCTGATCCATGCCAGTGATTTCCAGGAATTCCTTAAAGGAAAGAGGAAGCATCTTGATTTCAACATAACGACCGGTCAATAGCGTTGCAAGATCTCCGGAAAGCAGATAGGCGTTGGAGCCGGTAATGTAGATATCCACATTTGGCTTGATGTACAGGCTGTCTACAACCTTTTCAAAGGATGGAACCTTCTGGATTTCATCCAGGAAGATGTAGGTTCTTTTACCAGCACAGAGACGTTCTTTGAGGTAAGTATAGAGCTTTCGATAGTCCTGCAGCTCTTCATATTCCAGTTCTTCAAAATTGACAGAAACAATCTGCTCCTCAGAAATACCGTTTGCTTTCAGCCATTCCTGATATTGCAAAAGCAAGGTGGATTTTCCACAGCGACGAATACCAGTGACCACCTTGATGACCTGTTCATCTTTCCATTGAATTAAACGATCCAGATATTCTTTTCTTTCAACCAATTGGGACACCTCCATCAACTAACACCATTTATAATCCAATAGTAGAACAAAGTGCGCAATAAATCAATTAATATTCCGAAATCGGATCAGAAATTGCAATAACAAAAATAAAGATCCAAAACAGGAACAAAATAAAGGCTCGAGGATTTTATGTGTACACATTTCCCGGGGCTTTGGTTAAAAAGTAAAGGTGTCGGGAACGGATTAAAAAAGAATGAAGTCATATATATAAATATAATCGGAAGCTGACACCAGACACATTGGGGAAAAGGAAGAGATTCTGGCGAACATGAGGACTGCAAAGCAGGTGGTGGCGGACACTTCGGAACTGCAGAAAAGCTGGCAGAGCTTATCACAGAGCTGAATGTAACGGACGACCTCATGCAGAGTGCCATCGATGAGAACGCAAGAAAAGCCCTGAACCAAAAGGAATATGAGGAACGGTTCACCGCCTTAGAGGATAGATACGCCAAGGCAGAAAAGGCTTACAAGGAAATGGAAGCGGAGATACAGGAGAAGGTGGCAAGAAGTAGGGAACTGGTGCAGCTGATCAAAAAGCTGAAAGGACAGAACCGGCCCATCGCCGGGTTTGACCCTGCGCTCTGGGGAGCCTTTATAGAGCGGATAATCGTCCACCAGGTGGGTATTACGATGGTCATGAAGGATGGTACAAAAATTGATATCTGAACAGAAGGATACGAAGGGCATTGCTGCGGAGAACTTAGATGCCCTTTATTTTTTGTGGATGAATTGTCTGAAAAATGGTATGCTTGAATGAAAAGGCGAAGCACAGGAGAAGCTTCGGTTCACAGTGGTTTTCATCGCTGAGTATTGAGCTGGAGAGGCTTGGTGCCCCGCGTTTTTTGTGAAAGGAACGTCGATATGGGAAAAGCAAGCTATGTGAAAAAGGTCGTTGGTGATTATTGTGTTCCCGATACAGAGACAACGGGGCTGTCTGCTTACTACGATGAAGTTATCGAGATCGGCATGCTGAAAGTCCGCAATGGACAGATTGTCGATAAGTATTCCCAGCTGATCGAACCACAGAACTCCATTGATCCTTTTCTGTGCCGCACCGAGTAAAGGTGTCAGGAACAGATTAAAAAAGAATAAAGTCATTTATATTAATTTAATCGGAACCACAACAGATATTGGAAAAAGATCAGGGTTGCAAATCTGCTTCCTTTACTGGTTATTGCAGGAATATGGGCAGCTTTCCACTGATCCTATTATCGAGTGAGACAATGACAGGAATTAAATTACTGGCTCCGGCTTCCAGATTTTTTCTGAAAACCGGAGCTCATTCATATGCGCATAGTAGCGAGGAAGAAAGCATTCATGCTTGCATGAGATGCCTTCTGACGAGCACCGCGGCATCGAGAGGTGAAAATATTTACTATCTCAGGATCAATCGCATCTATAAACTGATTTATACCATAGGTACAAAAGCAGAATTAAAAAAATCAGGAAAGCTGCTGGTCCATGAACCGGATAATGCCATCCTCTACCTCGTTTTTTATATCACGATAGTTATGGATTTCATGCCGGTAACCGGGATAAAGATGAGTCTCTACCTTGTGACCGGAATCAATCAGCCAGTTGCTTACCTGCATTACCCCGGTTCCGAACTGCCCGACGGGATCCTGATCGCCCGCGATATTATAGATCGGAAGCGCAGCAGGTACCTTTGCAGCCCATTCCGGTCCGGTGATGCATTCCATCATCTGACAGAAATACAGATATGCCCTGTTGGAAGTAGGCCGTGTGAATGCATCAAAGGGATCAGCAGCATGATCCTTCTGAACCTCCGGATCCGCACAGATCCATTCATTTCCAAGCTTTACGCCCTCTGCGCAGCGTGAAAACATCCATCCCATCAGCTTACCCGGGAGATCCGGATCAGATTCTTCGCCCTTTCCTTCGTCCACCAGCTTCTGACAGGCAGCAATGCCTTCGTCCAGCTTCGGCCAGACTCCGGTTGTACCGCATATAGTTGCGCCGGCAAGCTCACTCCCATACTTTGCGATGTAATCACGTACAATAAAGGATCCCATACTGTGGCCAAACAGAAAATACGGAAGATCCGGATACATCTTCACCGTAAGATCATGCAGCTTATGTTCATCCTCCATCATCGTATGCGGACCCTTTGTTCCCCAGTCTCCCCAGGTATTATTTTCTATGGCTGTCTTCCCATGTCCGACATGGTCATCTGCAGAAACAATATAACCGGCATCCACAAAATGGGAAATCATATGGAGGTAGCGTCTGGAATGCTCTCCAAATCCATGAATCAGCTGAACAATACCCTTCGGCTTAGCAGCCGGCACATAAATCCATCCATAAACGGTGTCACGATCATTGTACGATGGAAAAGTAATCTCATGAAGCATAAAAAAATACCTCGTTTTATATAAAATAGAAAAATTCTTTTATCATTATACATCAAAACTTACAGATATTAGAATATTTTTTTCGTCATATTCACTATTTGTATAAGAACATTTTTTAAACAGCTTTATAAAATAAATGACTCAAACTCCCCTCATAAATAGTTGGCTTTGTACCTTGAAAACTCTATATTTCCGACTACAAAAATACCTTTAAGCCGCTCTATAATTACTCGTGAGAGCGTCCTGTATGTATTCCGGCAGCCTGAAAGTAAAGGTGTCAGGATCGGATAAAAAAGAATAAAGTCATTTATATAAATTTATCGGAACCTGAAACCAGACATCCAGCCGTGTAAGGAAACGGAGACAGAGATACAGGAGAAGGGGCAAGAAGCATGGAACTGGGGCAGCTTGATCAAAAAGCTGGAAGGACAGAGCCGGCTTATCACCGGGTTTGACCCTGCGCTCTGGGAGCATTCGTAGAGCGGATGATCGTCCACCAGGTGGGGATCATGGTGGTCATGAAAGATGGGACGAAAATCGATATTTGAACAGGAAAAACAGAGGGCATTGCTGCGGAGAATGGCGATGCCCTCTATTTATATGTGGATGAATTGTCTGAAAAATGGTATGCTTGAATGACTATACGACCCATGAACTGTATGAATCCATAAAAAGCACCATGAATGAAAGACACTTGGGTATTTCTGACCTGTGGGCATGGAGCAATAACCATAATGGAATCGATATTCAGGCCATAAGGCCGGATTCTGATGACATTGACAAGGATGGATTTTTTTATGGGAAACATGTGGTCTTCACAGGGAAGCTTTAGAAGATGCCCAAGAAGGATGCCATGCAGGCAGTAGTCAACCTTGGCGGAGTACTGGACGCATGAGTCACCAGGACGACAAACTATCTGATCCTTGGAAATAATGACTACAATGCGATTCTCCACGGGGAGAAATCGGCAAAACACAAAAAGGCGGAGCAGCTGAAACTGAAGGTGCAGGACATCAATATTATTGATGAACTGACATTTTATGATCTTGCAGGAATCAAGTAAGTAAGCAGCTGCCAATGAAACAGATATCAAACAAGGAATACGAGGAGTACCAGAAGTATCTCCGTGACAGAATCAATGGAAGAATTCTTACACCGAATGGGCTGCGTTTTATTTGTGCCACAAACAATTATGATCCGGAGAAGATTGGCAGGCACATGCTGAGGCTCTCGCCAAGCTGCAAAATAGTACGCAGTAAGAAAATCGGAATTCGTAGAAGGAGTGCGAGTTGTGAATATACAGATTAGAGAATATTCAAGCGATGACATGGATGCGGTAATGCAAATCTGGAATCAGGTGGTGGAGGATGGTGTTGCTTTTCCTCAGGAGGAGGATCTGACAGAGGATAATGCAGATACATTTTTCAAACAGCAGACATATACGGGAGTAGCACAGAATCAGGACAGTGGAGAGATTGTCGGCATGTATATTCTGCATCCCAATAATGTAGGAAGATGTGGACACATCTGCAATGCTTCCTATGCCGTACGGAAAGACATTCGTGGCGAGCATATCGGTGAGAAAATGGTAAAGGACTGCCTGAGAATGGCCCATAAAAAAGGTTTCAGGATTCTCCAGTTCAATGCAGTGGTTGCAAATAATGTTCATGCAATCCATCTTTACGAGAGACTAGGATTTACCAGGATTGGCACAGTTGAAGAGGGCTATCATATGCCGGATGGGACTTATGAGGACATTATCCTTTTCTACCACAAAGTCTGACTGGCAACTTCCAGCTGGCACGAATCATATTACAAGTGTGGAGTTGAGTCGTGGTCAATATATGATAAGGGTAATTTTCAAGGAGAAGATATGGAAACAAAGCATGTGGTTGCCGCAGTAATTTTGCATAACGGAAAGATTTTTGCTACACAGAGAGGATACGGAGCATTCAAGGACAAGTGGGAGTTTCCGGGTGGAAAGATTGAGCCTGTTGAAACGCCTCAGGAAGCACTTGCACGTGAGATTCGTGAGGAGCTGGATACGGAGATTGAAGTGGGTGAGTTGCTCGATACCATTGAAACGGATTATCCAACCTTCCATCTGACAATGGGATGCTATCTCTGCACAGTAAAGTCCGGAAAGCTGACACTTCTTGAGCATGAGGCTGCAAGGTGGCTGGATTCTGCGCACCTGTATGATGTGGACTGGCTGCCGGCGGATCGGAAATTACTGCCCTTAATTGAGGAGAGGATCAGATAAGCGGAAAACACGCTGAAAGTTTGGGATGGTACCTTGAGAGGATACAGATAAATGGAAGAAGTTGAACTCAGGTTTGGCAGCATTGCAGCAATTTACTATGAATATCTGAGCTCCAAAACGCCTCGACAGATGGATTTGATCGATACGTGGTTCCCTGGGCTTGTCATAGAGACAGACGCTTCAGATGGGGAGACAAAGGTTCCGGCTGAGTATATTGATTCTGCGTATATGATTCATGCAGTGCGATATCATGGAAGGCTGTATTCTGGTGATAGCAAAAGAGTGGCACAGATTCTTGGGCGTCTGACAGGAACTGCCGCAGGTAATCGTGAGAAGGAACGGAAATCTGCCGAACTGATACAAAAGCATGTGGCAGAGCAGTTTACTCGTGACATGGAACTTACGCCGCAGCTCAAGGAGAATACTGCAAAACTTCTGGATCATTTGTCGGAAGAACAGCTCAATGCTCTGTACCAGCAGCTCTTTGATCTGTTATACAGGCTTTCTGACCAGAGGAAGGTTATGGATGATTACAGCCGGAAAACAGAACCTTTTGCGATGGATGATGAGGTTTTTGATGGTGTTGTTTATAATGCCGCCTATCAGCTGAATCTGTCGACTTTCAGTGGTTTATGCAATGCTTATCTGTGGCTTCTGACCGGAGGCCTCCTAAGAAATGAAACCGGACGGGTGCTTCGGCTTTATGACAGCGCTTTTATTGCTGTCCGGCGGCAGCTCAGTGAGACCGGAGAACTGGAGGATAAGCTGAACGACCTCTTCCATCCGGAGACGTATGAGTATACCTATTCCGGAGATGACCTGGACAACCGCTTCCCTGGAGTTGAGTGGTACTGTGATGGATGCGGAGCGCACCTGAATGAGCAGGAAGGTTTTGATGATCATTTGTCTGAATGGAAGTGTCGCATCTGTGGCTATCCGAATCAGCTGTCGATGGAGCTGATTTACGACAATGATGAGGACTGGCAGAATGGAATCCGTTCTGTTGATGCAGAGAAGTTTGCAGATGCCGTTGCCAGAAGACGGGAAGAAATCAAGGGGCAGAAAGACGGGGAATAAGGAAATAATAAACGAAGTAAGACGTCGGGGAATAATATCCTCGACGTTATTTTTTGCCTTCTTGTATAACGCCGGTATAGCAATTCCAAATGCTTTTCTCGAAAAATGAATTTTTTTACGTTGCTGATTTTCAAACGCCTCTGATTTTCTTGGAAAGATTTTGGGCATATTAATATTCTGTTCCCCGGGGTACTCTTCTAATCAGGAAGGGGGGAAACCGGATGGAGAAAAGAGCAAAGGATTCTGATGAAAGGCGTTTGTATTCTGTCGGCGAAATACGTGAAATGACGGGTATTACAAGGAAGACACTTTTTTACTATGACAAAATAGGCCTGCTCACGCCGTCCAAGAGAGTTGGAACACAGAAGTTCAAGCTTTACGACAATGAGAAGAAGAGCCGGCTGGAAATAATATTGGAGTGCAGGAAAGCCGGGTTAAATATCTCTGAGATCAGAGCACTTTTGGATGACAGGCATGCGGACCGGCTTGAAATCCTAAATGGTGCCCTTGTTCGTTTGATGCAAGAGAAGGAAAATGCCGAGCAGGAGATTCAATATCTGAAAATCCTGATTGCTGTGGAGAAGAAATGGATTGGTTTAGTATGAGCCTGTGTTCTTGACCGTTCCGCGGGGAACACTGTCATAGTAATAGAAAAGAGCAGCATCGTTGCAATTCTCAATTGAGGAGGGA
>JBJEMO010000135.1:0-1799 GCA_051879715.1 Bilifractor sp. | reverse complement strand
TTGGACCGGTTCATATTGGAACCGGTGAGAAAGCTGCCAAGAGCAATTATTTATATGATCAGACTCATCAGGTTATCTCTATGCTGAATCCGGATAAACTGATCGAGGCAGTTATTGCGCATGACAAAGTGGATGAATATGAGCAGGGAATTGTACAGAACCAGTTCGGAAACCCGAATAACCTGTATAAATTTCTGGTTCATACCTGCGGCCTGAAGGGAAGAGAAATCCAGGAGCTTGTTCTGTATAACTGCGACGCAGGCGCAGCACTTGATGAAAAGCACCATCTGAAGGATATCACGCAGTTTATTCGCAGAGAGGATGGCAAGGCGTATATTCCGGGAAGCAGCCTGAAGGGAGCTCTCCGGACGGTCATTCTGTTCCATCTGATGAAGGAAAAATATTTACTTGGAACGGGAGGCCGATCAGAAAAAAAGATTCCGGAGAATGACCTGGTCAATACGCTTCATCTGAAGACAGATCATTTCGGAAATACGGTGACAAAGGATGCGGTAAACAGTGTGATGCGTGGTTTCTCTGTTTCTGATAGTGAGGCAATTCCGAATCGGCAGCTGACGCTTTGCAATAAGATTGATATCCACGCGGGACGGCAGGCTGAGGAAAGCAAGCCGAATGTCTGCAGGGAGTGTGTAAAGCCGGGAACTGAGATTCATTTTGCATTGACGATGGACCAGAGTATTCTAAAGCATACAGATATCCGGGCAGAGGATCTCTATTCGTATCTGGATGATTTTAAGGAATATTATCACGATCAGTACGAATCGCATTTTCAGCTTCCGGACGGCGGTGTCTACGGCTCACATCTCCTGATTCTGGGAGGTGGAAGCGGGTTCTTTGCAAAGACGCTGACCTATCCTTACTATGGGGATGAGGCGCTGGATATTGTCATTGAGCAGATGAGCAGAAGCTTCAGAAAACATCATCATGAAAACGATGAGGGACTTGGAATCTCTCCGAGAACGATGAAGTATACAGAGTGGGGTGGCAGACGCTATCCGTTTGGCTTGTGTAAAGTGACGATTGAATAAGGAACGGAGGAACATGTAGATGCCATCCAGACTGGATATGACTTTATCAGGCGCAGAGCAGCTGAATTATCAGATGGCCTCTTTATTCCACGGCGCTCTGATGGAAATGCTGCCGGAGGCGTATGTAGCAGAGCTTCATGAATCAATGCTGCATCCTTATACACAGCATCTGGAAATGAGAGACCATCAGTGGCACTGGGTTGTCACTACTTTGAATGACCAGGCGAAGGATCTCATCATTGATCAGACCCTTGCGCAGAAGAACCAGGTTGACATCAAGAAACATGAGCTGGTTGTCGGAATTGCAGAGAAGAAAATGAGTGAACTGACCGATAAAGAATTGTCCAGTCAGTTTTATCAGGAGGATGCGCCGAGGACCATCAGTCTGCAGTTTCTGACGCCAACTGCATTTAAGATTGATGGGCGGTACGTGTTCTATCCGGATATCCGTTCTATCTATTTGAGTCTGATGAACAAGTACGACGCGGCCAGTAAAGCGGGAAGCATGAAAGATGAGGATGCTCTCGAGCTTTTGTGCCGGAATACAAGTCTGTTTCGTTATGATCTGCGCAGCACGCTGTTTAGTATGGAGGGCGTGAAGATTCCCTCATTTGTTGGGAAGATCACCTTCCGTATGCATGGGGCACAGACGATGACAAACCTTGCGCAAATGCTGTTCCGCTTCGGTGAGTATTCCGGAATCGGCATCAAGACGGCGCTTGGAATGGGTGCTGTTAAGATGCTCAGTGA
>JBJEMO010000134.1:0-1814 GCA_051879715.1 Bilifractor sp. | reverse complement strand
GCACATCCTTCCTCCGGCCGATCTCCAGCAGCCATTTGGCGCAGTTATTCCCACAGGCAGACGCATTAAACACATGATTCTGGTCATGGTCGATCAGAATCAGCGTCTTCACACCTCCCGACAGCCACTGCGGCGGAATCGGTCCGAGCCTGCTGCTCTGAATCCCCTGCACTTTTATTGAATTTTATTCCATAAGAGCATTGTGCTCTCCATAATATCCTCATAGCTGATATCAGCTGCATATGGATACTTTTTCTGATAAGATTCCCAAAGGGTGTGTAACCGCGCATCCTCACTGATGGCAGCCATTACTTTAGGCGCTTCCTCCTTCAGATTTCCAGTGCTCCTTTTCTTGCAGGTTGCTTTAAATGCCCTTTTCAGCACATCCGCATCAATATCTTGCTCGTAAACGGAAAGCAGAGTCTTGATGTCATAGAAGTCTCTCATTCTGGTATTCAAAAGGCCTCTGGCAAGTACCGTCTGAAGTTTCTCTGCCAAAATCGTTTCCAGATTGTACGACCAGAGGCTAATAGAGCGATCATCCAAGAGTAATTTATATTTGTACTTGATTGCGCTTGGTGTAATGACATCTCCCGTAGAGATGTCAATCTTCATCGGCGTCACCAGCTTTCCCATCACAGCATTCATAGTAAGCCGAATACCCGGATACTCCATTTCGTCCATGATATTGAAAACTTCTTTAATTTCAAAGGTCACTCCATCGCCAAGATCGATGTCCTTGATTTCATTCACAATCCGTCTGGCATCTTCTGCCGACAGATTCTGATTTTTTATGCTCGTATCGATATCCATCGTAGACCGCAATGCTACGCCGACCATTGCCGTCACCAGTAGTCCGCCTTTGATAATGAAATTATCTTTATACTGTGAACTGGCAATTCTCTCAAGAAAACGCTCCATCATATAAATCCGCATGAGCGTTCTGGCATCTGCCTTGTTTTCCTTTGCCACGTTCTTAATTCTTCCCTTGACCTGTTCTGGCGTCAGCTGCATTTTACAATAATATCTCCATATATCTGCGCATCACATTATCGACCCGAAACAGCTTTGCATATTCCATAAGTCGATTCAGATCTTTGTCTCTTCTGGAAACATACGTCTTCAGAACCGAATGGAAATCCTGTGCCTCGATACTGCTTCTGCTTCTCACCAAGTCACAAATCGTCCGTTCCAGATCATACATCGGAATCATATTTCCATCATTGTCCTTCACAATGATTTTCCCGACAGTCAGTAATTCCCGCTTTACCGTATATACCTTGCAGCTCCCATCCGCTGTAAGTCGATGCGCATTGTAGCCGCTGTATATAGTCAATGTATGAACAAGCGGTTCCCTGTCCGTCAGTCCATGATAATAAAAAGCCTCGTCGTGTGAAAAAACAGCATTTGGACATCTCTTATGAAGTACATACAGCTCATCAGCCCAATCTGATCCCGTAAAATAAACGCCACGGCTGACCGGCTCCAATCCGTTTTCCCGGACATATTTGTAAAACTTAAATTTTGAAATTCCAGATTGTTCCGCGATTTCCGGCGTAAGGTAATCATGATTTTTAACTAAGCTTGTCATCTCATTCATGGAATCACCACTCTTTCGTGCTTATATTATGCTTGAAATAAGCACGTCAGTCAAGTCAGAATCGTACAATTGTGCTTACTTCGATTTTAATATATGCACGATCATTGAGTCTTATTCTTTGTGAACTCCCCCTCATTACGTGCATAATTGTGAACTTCCTCAAAAAAGTCCCCTACACCAGTTTTCTACCAATCGATGTCATCATCCCGACCTT
>JBJEMO010000133.1:0-12129 GCA_051879715.1 Bilifractor sp. | reverse complement strand
GGCCATGATAACTATGTCTGGAAGGAATTCAATCTGCTGCTGGTTCCCGGATCAGAAGAAAGAAAGGTTCTTTCCTGCATCAAGAATGCAGAACCCTCTGTTGATGAAGGGCTCCTGAGGAAAGAAATAGGAGGATATGCAATGTCTGCGGGAGAGGGTATTTGAAGCCATATCCATAACAGAAAATCCAGAAGGGGTGGAGAGGATGGCATCTCATGGTTATATCATATCGAACAATATAAGAATGATCGGGAATACCATCAGTACCCATCCGGCAATAAAGAGAAGCATATGCTTCTTCTCACGGTGAATGGCAGCAAATTCACGGATCAGCGCACTTGGCCAATAGTATGCCGCGACATGCGCACCGACTCCTGTGCATGCAAGACCAATTTTCCTGCAATAACGCAGCGCCCGGTAGACATGGTAATTGCTTGTCACGAGTACCGTATATTTTCTGCCTGGTTGTGCATCTATCAGCTTCTTTGAGTACTTCAGGTTTTCGAACGTCGTCAGTGATTTATCCTCCATGAGGATGTGGTCATCCGGAATTCCATGTTCACGAAGGTATTGTGCCATCGCAGATGCTTCTGAAATGTCCTCGTCAGAACCCTGCCCTCCGGACGGGATCATAACCGGCGGTGTCGGGTCTTTTCTGTAAAGAGCGATCGCCTTATCGAGCCGGTCAGATAAGAGTTTCGAGACTTGCTTTCCACCAATCAGGCCGCAGCCGTGGATAATGACATAGTCAAAATCACGTTTGTGCGGAATGATCTGAAGGAGCATCGTATAAAAAATGAACGAAACGAAGACAAGCGATCCATATACAACAGATAACGCAATCAATGCCAGGACCATTGTGAATACTGACAGCTTTAATGCACCCCGCTCTGTCATGGATTGAAATACACCCGCATATGGAAGCAGGATTGAAAGTACTGCGCAGATTTCCCCAACTGCGACGATGATGCCCAGGAATAGGGAGAGAAGATTCTGCAGTCGTTTTCCTTCTTTCCGGATCATCTGAATACCGTTGATGATGAAGATTACCGGAACACAGAAGATCAGAAGCAGGATAACAAGCATGATAACCGAAAATGCAGCATTCTGCCACGGACCGAACAAGGTGCTGATGAGCGGAATTGTACTCATGAGTGAGAAAAAAAGGAAGACCGTATTCCGGTAACGGCTTCTGTCCCTCCACATGGAAAATACAAGAATTCCCCACAAAATAAGCGCAGGAATGAGCGCCTCCAGAATATTTTTTCCATATGCAGCAAGTGACATAGGCAGAATACAACTCCCTTCGGAAAATGCTTTTCAGACTGAATATAACTGAATATATTAACTTCAGTATAACCGGTTTCCGAAGACCTGCAACCCGTAAAAATTTGGATCGTAATATTCATCAGAATTTGCTGCTTGCCAGGCTTATTGTGCAGTTTTTGTTTTGGGAATGATAAAAATTCGGAAAATGTTATTAAAACTTAACATCAATGCCTGGCAGGGTATGGTAGTATCTAATATAGATAATTTCTATCGTACCACTCACTGTACTATTTTAAAGAGGGACGAATTATTCTTGAAAATAAATCTATAAAAGGGGCAACTGTTACTGTGGCTGTCGCAACTCTGGTTTTTCCTTGGGATTAGAAAAAGTCAAATTTGGTTTTGCGATAGTCAATGTAGAAACATAAATTTTGTAATTTTGGTTTTATTTAATCCTGACACATAAGATACAGGATTTATAAATTTATAAAAAGAACAGTCAGAAGCACCAGGAAAGATATGCAAATATGGGAGGGAGTACATTATGAAAAAAAGTACAGTAGCATTAGCAGGAGCCATGGTAGCGGGGGTTTTCGTGGTAGGCGCAAAACCACAAGCTGTATTTGCTGATGACACCACAGTACAGGATAATTCTACTAGTCAGCAGGTTGGGACTGTACAGAACGAGGGTGCATCTTCAGTTCCACAGACATATGAAGAAGCTCAAGCTGTTGTGGTGGAAAAGCAAGAAGCTGAGCAGAAGGCTAAAGATGTCAAGGAAGAGGCTGCTGCACAGAAGGCGCTTGCAGAAGAAGAGGTACAGAAGGCGGAGCAAGAAGCAACAGACACTGCATTGGCGCAGAAGGAAGCTGAGAAATCTGTTAAGACGACGACGGCAGAGATAGCAGATATCCAGGATAAGTTGAATGCTGCTAAAGATGAAGTGTCAGGCGCAGAAGAGGCACAAAAGCAGGCAGAGAAGGCATCCAACGTTACAGAAGACGACATAATTAATGCGCAATCAGATGTTGATTCTGCTACCCAAGACATGAAGAGTGCAGAAGCTGTGACTGCTGCCTCTGAAGAGGCAACAACACAAGCACAGACGGCACGAGACAATGCCTCTAAAGAAGCGGATGATGCCAATCATGCTGTTAAAAGCGCAGAAAAAGAAAAAGCTAACGCAGAACAGACTGTTGCTCAGGCTCAGGCAGCCGTTGATAATGCGAATAAAGAACTTCTTGCATATCAGAAAGATCAGGCAGCGGTGATCGCAGAGAAGAAGTCAGAAAAAGAATCTGCTGAAAAGGCCAAAAAAAAGGCAGAGGCCGATGCTGATGTTGCAAAGGCTGAAGCCACTGATGCAAAGAAAAAGTCTGACCAGGCAGCTATTGCTACAGTACAGACGCAAAAAGAGCTTGATACTGCTGAAAAAACGCTCAACGATGCAACGACCTCCCTGGAGAATCTGAAAAAACAGTATAAAATGTTTGTAGAAAGATCTTCCGATGCAGATACTGCTGTTATAGCTGCGGAGAAAGCAAAGGCGGATGCCGACCAAAAAGTTACGGACGCAAAGGCAGTACTTGAGGGCCTTGGTGTCACAGAGGCACAAAACGCTGTAAATGAGGCAAATGCCGCTGTGGAAGAGGCACAGAAAGCTGTGGAAGCCGCACAAAAAGCGGTGGATAATGCGGGCGTTGACTATGTAAATGCCAATGTAAAGGCGACACAGAAAGAGGTTCCATATTCGGCGTATGTAGAAACGTACGATGAAAAGAGCGGAGAATATAAGTGGGAGATAAAAACTTTTTACAAAGATACTGAGCCGGGTCTTACTTTGTCAGCATGGCTTGATGCTTTAGAGAAAACCAGTCTTAAGCAGTACATGACAGATGACTTTTACAATAATCTTTACGAAGGTCTGAGTGTGGATGGACTGAAGCGCTCTGCGGAAATGGTGAAGAAACAAATCGAGTGTAAAGAGGATGAAAAGGCAAATCCGGCATACATTACGGATACTTCTAATTATGATCCCAACGTTAAAATCAGCTATCGCAAGACTTTATTTGCGAATATTTCAAATGCCTTTTTTGATGTTATTAGTAATTCTAAAGGCAAACGCGATCATTGGTACTTTATTTCCCAGGATGCTATAGATGGAAATGCTTATGTGTATAGTGAAAACTGGGCTGGTACAAACAATGTTAACTGGGCCTTCTATATGTGGTACACGAACGAGAAAGAAACATATAAGAACGAGAAAGAAACATATAAGAATAACCCTGATACAGAATATAACAGGATTGGACATTACACTAATCTTGTTTCCTCATATTGTGTCGGCTATGGAACCGGGGGCGGAACAGCTACAATGGACGGTGGCACCCCAGATGGTACCGAGACTGACGCTGACACATTTGTACAGAATCTTGACAAATGGGTTGTTGCCGCGAATGATAACCTCGTAATGGCAAAATCTACTCTCATCAAAAAACAAAATGCAAAAAAAGCTGCAGAAGAGAAGCTTGCATTGATTCTTTCTGACAAAGAAGAGAAGGTAAAGGCTTATACAAACGCTCAGCAGGCAGCAAAGGATGCTTCACAAAAGCTCACCGATGCTAAGATTGCACAAACACAGGCCCACGCTGATGAGGAAAATGCAAAATCTGTTGTTGTAAAAGCTGAACAGGCAGTGACAGACGCAAATGAAGCCGTCATTAAGAAACAGGCAGCTCTTGATGCAGCAAAGCAGGAGCAGAAGGCTGCGGAAGAGATAACATCTGAAAAGAATGCCGTTTATTCTTCAAAACAAGATGCACTGACATACGCGGAGGCAAAAAAAGCTGCTGCTGATGATGCTTATAATACAGCCCTTCAAGGTAATGCTGCATATCAGGCGGCTGTCGAAAGAGCAAATACAAATCTCACACAGGCACAAGCGGATCAGAAGATCAAAGAAACTAATCTTGATGCTGCAAATGCCCGTCTTGTTAATGCGCAGAGAGCTCTGTCTGATGCGGAAAACAATCTTGCGGCAAAAAAACGCGAGAAGGCAATTGCAGATGAAAATCTTGCAAACGCTAAGCTGGCTGTTGACAATGCTAATGCGAATCTTTCTGAAGTAAAGAAGGCTTATGCCCCAGTAGTCAATGCCAAACTAGCTGTTGAAACTGCAAAAAAGAAGCTTGCTGAAACGAGTGCTCTTTTCATTGCTGCAAATGATTCATTAAAATCAGCAAAGACTACGGCTGCTAAACTTAATGCAAAGTTTTCAGATAAGCAAGATGCCCTGTCAAACGCTCGGGCTAATCTTATTACAGCAAGAGAATCTTATGAAAAAGCATTAAGGGCATATATTGGTGCTGTCGCAGAACGGGTTTTGGCCGAGAATTTGGCTCAAACTTTGAAACCTGCTGATGTTACACGAGTGAAGCAGGAAAATAGCTTTACATCAGTAGAAAAGACTACAGCTGACATTTTGAAATCTCAGAACACTACGATTTCAGGATTCGCTACTGCTTCAAAGAATAATCTGTCAACCAACGCAAAAGAATCCACTTCAACGACGATGGTCAATGCTGTAAAGACCGGTGATACATCAAACATGGCAGGCGCCACAAGCGCAATGGCAGCTTCTGCAATTGTGGCAGGTTTCCTTGCTATTTTCGAAAAGAAGCGGAAAAAAGCATAACTGAAATAAGATCTCCTTTCCTGACAAGGTGGAAAGGAGATCTTTTCCTAATTTCAAATGGTCTCAATTTAATAGAGGTGTTCTCACTGTTTAGTGAGAAAAAATCGCCAGTCAAGCAGAGCATTCATTATATCAGGTGCAATAGCTTTCGCTACACCTATTACAGTATGTTTTCTGATGATTTCTGTGTATTAAAGAGGAAATATCAATATGTCGCAGACAATCCAATTTTCAACTACATTAGATGAGGAATGGGCGAAGGGTCTGGATTATTTTCATATGAACTGGATCTATCGCCCCCAAAATCTGCATGATAAAGATGGAACCCCCTTTACACCGGATTTTTTTCTTCCGGAGCAGGGGGCTTTCGTTCATATCCTTTCTGATAGCCCGCTCATGACCCTTTATGATATAGAAAAATATTCCGAGAACAGTGAACAGATTTTTGTTCTCTCAAAATGTCATGGACAGTTTCAGATTCTTGGATTTGATGCAATAAATTCCTATATCTGTCGCTGCGGATTTTGCGGCAGATATTTTTTTTCAGGTGGTATACCGAAAAACTGCCCTTATTGTAAAAAAATGATTTCTTCCAAGGTCGATTTCTGGTTAAACGGAATTGGGGAGAGTGGGACGTATTTCGGGTGCATTGGAGAGAACAGCAGCGTAAGAGATTATTAACCAAAACTCTCCACATCTTTCCAGTGTGGGGAGTTTTGGTTACTATTATTTCAGAACAAACATAATAGTCGATCTCTTACCTGGGATCCAAAGTGCCACTTTCAACCAGGAAGACAACACCGCATAATAATATCAATTCTTCACTATGACCTTGTCTGTGATATAGTAAAAGTATCTTCAGGAGAGAGACGCGTCATAATGCGGGAATTTCAAAAAAATCAGGAAAATTATAAGGCACTGAAAAACCGCAGAATATGACAGATTACTTGCTTGTGTCACAGGTACTGCTAAAATCAGTCTTTGACAATATACATTGTTCATTCGATTAAGGGAGGTTTATATGCTGGAGGAGTTAAAAAAGAAGGTTTATGAGGCAAATATGATGCTGCCGGAGTATCATCTGGTCACATTTACCTGGGGAAATGTATCGGGTGTGGATCGTCAGAGAAAGCTCTTTGTGATTAAACCAAGCGGGGTTCCGTATGAGGAGCTCTCTCCTGAGGATATGGTTGTCGTGGATTTTGATGGCAATAAGGTGGAAGGCCGGCTGAATCCATCCTCAGATACACCGACGCATGCGTATCTCTACAAGCACTGGGATCAAATCGGAGGGATCGTACACACACATTCCAGCTATGCCACGAGCTGGGCGCAGGCAGGGCGTGACATTCCCTGCTATGGGACCACCCATGCAGATTATTATTATGGCGCTGTTCCCTGCCTTCGTACTCTGACAAAAGAAGAAATTGATGAGGCATATGAAAGGAATACCGGAGTGCTGATTGTCGATGAATATGCCAGAAAAGGTCTTGATTATGAGGCAGTTCCAGCCTGTCTGTGCAAAAATCACGGGCCTTTTGCCTGGGGCAGGGATCCGGTTGAAGCTGTTCACAGTGCAGTGGTATTGGAGGAAGTGTCCAGGATGGCTTATCGGACTGAGCTGATCAATCCAAAGGTGGAGCCGGCTCCTCAGGTGCTTCAGGATAAGCATTATTACAGAAAGCACGGAGCAAACGCATATTATGGACAAAGTGGCAGGCATAATATCGGATGAATATTTGGTTATGTATTCCGGATGTGGTATATTAATCTTAAAAGGAAGATGATCGTATCTCTACTGTGGGGAGATGTATGGATGAGGATGGAGCAGAGAAGGAAAAAGGCGGAAGGATTTTTGGTGTCCGTGATGACATGTATTCTGGCAATTGTGCTACTGTGTGTGCCGGTTCAGGCGGACACAAACCCGGCAGGTGCGTATGTCTCTGATCAGGAAGGACTTCTTTCTTCAGATGAAGTCTCATCTCTGGAGGATGCTTTCCGGCAGTTTGCCGATTCCTATGACTGCTCGATCTGTTTTGTGTCCGCCGGTGATCAGGAGATCGGGGAAAACCATGATGAGAATGATGACCAGCAGTACATTGAGACCCTTGCTGAGCAGAAATTCGGAAAGGGTGCAGATGTCATCAGCCTGCTGATTGACATGGATACGCGTTACTACTATGTAGATGTCATGGGGGATGTAGCGCAGGATATTTACCCGGAAGCAAAGCAGGTAAAGATACGGGATGCAGTTGAGGAGCAGCTGAAGGATGGAAACTATGCTGAGGCGCCATTTACCTTTGTGGAAAAGGCGGAATACTGGTACAACCGGGATCCGAAGACTGATGCTTATGTAAGGTGGGCTTTTATTTCCGCCGGTGTGGCGGCGGTGATTGTACTCATCTGGTTTATGATTGCGGCGTCCAAGCACAAGGAGCAGCATGTTGCATCGGAGGCCGATGCGTATGTGCAGCCGGATTCCTTTCATCTGTCTGTCCGTCAGGACACTTTCCTGCGCTCCTATGTAACCAGGGTAGCAAAGCCCAAGGAGAATAATTCATCTCATTCTTCGGGTGGCAGTTCCAGCGGAGGCGGTCATAGTGGCGGAGGCGGCCATTTCTAGAGGGCAGTTTCCGGAGCATTCTTCGATGGCGCCCACCTCCGGAAGATCAGTTAGATAAAGCTGGTTCGGAGGTGGGCATCTCCGGAAAATCAGTTAGATAAAGCTGGTTCGGAGGTGAGCCTCTCCAGAATGATTTTTCAGGAAGATGGATTCGAATGGGGGGATATCCCCTGAATGACAGGAAAGGGGAAGGCATATGGCAAATCAGACATATAAATGTCCAAACTGCGGAGGCGAGCTGAACTGGGATCCGGCCAGCCAGAAGCTGAAATGCCCGTACTGTGGATCTTCGTTTGATCCATCTGTCTTTGAACAGAAGGAAGAGGAGGCAGACCAGAGCATCCGGGAGAAGACCTATGAGAAGGGCACCAGCGCGGCAGAAGCAGGAGAGCGGCAGGCGACAGATGACACCGGTGTAAAACCTGAGGATCTCCGGGTCTATAAATGCTCCGTCTGCGGGGCGGAGATCATCACAGATAAGACAACCGTAGCCACGTCCTGTGCGTTCTGTGGAAATCCGGTCATTCTGGAGGAGAATCTGGACACCTTGTTCCGCCCGGATGCTGTTATACCTTTTCATATTGGCAAAGATGAGATCAAAAACCTCTATATGCAGTATCTGAAGAAGAGGCCCTTTACTCCGAAAAACTTTTACACAGATGCGCATATTCAGAAGATCAAGGGAATCTATACACCATTCTGGCTCTATGACATGCCTATGGAGGGAGAACTGCACGGCACGGGAGAGCGGCTCAGCACCTGGTCCGATAACGAGTATATTTACACGAAACATGATGTCTATGCTATTGACCGTCAGGGGGATCTTCAGATCGACAAGCTGCCGGTGGACGCATCGTCCAAGATGCCGGATGCTGCGGTGGACAGTATTGAACCTTTTCATTATCAGGATCTGGTGCCGTTCAAGATGGCTTATATGCCAGGCTTCTTTGCCGAGCGGTACGATGAGGATGCTTCCTTCTGCAGTACCCGTGCGCTGAAGCGGGCAGAAAAAACCACAGAGGATATGCTTCGCAGAACAGTACAGGGCTATAGCAGTCTGACGGTCACTGCAGGAAGTCATGTAAAGGGCGGAAACAGTAACCTGCAGTCTCGCTATGTACTGATGCCTGTCTATCTGCTCTATACCAGGTACAAGGATAAGGATTATCTGTTTTCCATGAATGGACAGACAGGAAAGGCTGTGGGAAATGTACCGATTTCAGGGAAGAAAGTGGCATTGTTCTGGCTGATCCGTTTCCCTATCATTTTCGTCATCGTCATGCTGATCAATTTTTTTCTTTTTGTGTAAAGCAGGGCAGCATATAAAAAGGTTTATTTGCAACTTGCGTGTAAAGCATATATGTAGAATGACATCCCGGATCAAACCGGGATGTTTTTTGCGTTTACTGGAGAGTGTTTTCTTTTACCATGTTTTCATACTATGTGGTATATTGAAAATGTATTCTGTTATATCCCGCAGACAGGGAGGCATGCATTGTATGGACAGCAGTCAGAAAAAATATTTGCTAGAGGATTGTACAAAACGGAACCTGTCGTTCTGCAGTGCGGCTGCAATAATGGTAATTGTACTATGCGGGATCAATTTTGCAGGAATATTGACTCCGGCCAGCATGGATGTATTATATGCACCTTATATTTATACAGGGATCGGATTGATAGATCTCGTTTTCCTCTTCTTTTTTCAATGGGTGATAAGGACGTCCGCGATACGAAAACAAAGGCAGCTGTTCTGTCACTGGCTGGTTCTGATCTTTGAGTGTACAAATATTGTGCTTGCCAGCTCTACATTTATGACAGCTGAGAATGGGCGTGGCTTTTTCTTTGAATATAATATTATTACAATGGTCATCTTTCTCGTTCCGCTTTATGACCTGAAATCTGTTCTTCGGAATGTTGTGGTAGATTATTGCGCAGTATTACTGGTTACCAGATTTACATCTGCTTTGTCTTTTCAGGATTGGGTGGATATTGGAGCCATGCAGATGTTTTTTGTCGTTATTTCACAGATCAGATGGCGCTTTTATGCACACTATGAGGAGCTCCGGCTCCGTATGCTGCAGGAAGAGAAGACTGTAGTCTGTAAGGCAAGATCGGATGCATTGACAGGTCTGTTTAACCGGATGGCGCTGCGGGACGATTTTTCAGGCTTTTTGTCAAAGCAGATTAACCTGGCTCTCTTTGATGTTGATGATTTCAAGCGCCTGAACGATACCTTTGGACATGTACATGGAGATGAGGTTCTGGCATACGTCGGGGAAGAAGTGAGCAAGGCTTTTCCGGGAGAAGGGGATCACTGTTATCGGTATGGCGGTGATGAGTTTCTGATTGTGTCAGAAATCGGAACTTCAGAGGATTTTGCATCACGTCTGGTCAGGCTGCATGACAGCTGTGTGGATGCATCAGATATGATGCAGGTCAAAATCAGCATCGGATACACCAGTGGCACCCCAATGTCTGCTGAGGATCTCAGAGGGATGATTCAGGCAGCGGATCATTGGCTGTACCAGGCTAAGCAGTCCTTTGATAAGGTGCAGGGCGGAGTGTTTTCCGGATCTGAAGATACTGAAACAGAAGACAGTGATACAGTCCAATCAGGAATAACGCTGAAGGAACTGGAGAAAAAATACAGGGAAAGACAGGACCATATTACTACAATCCTTTACTTTGATATAAGACACTTTGCGGAAATTGTTTCACGGCTCGGCCGGGCTGAGGGAATCCATATTCTGAATCAGACGATGCAGGTACTGTGTGACTGCTTTGGAGCTGCTAACGTATCGCACATGGAGCCTGACATGTTTCTGGCAATGACTTCAATGGATCCAGACCATACAATTGCGAGTGTCCGTTCAGTTCAGAAGAAAGTGCTGGATATGAATGCTTCATTTGTCATTATTCTCTGTGCAGGTATTTTTCCCTGTGAGCCGACCGGAAAACCGAAAAATTTTCTCGAAATGATGGCGAATGCCAGATATGCCTGCTGGCTGGCAGGGTCGTCGGCTGACAGTAATCGGTACCTGCGTATATTTGATGAAGATATGAAGCATACGCTGGAAGCAGGAAGCTTTGCGCAGGAACACCTGGAGGACGGGATCAAGCACAGGCAGATCGTGCCATATTATCAGCCGCTCGTCGGCTCGTTAACCGGGAAAACCTACGGTTTTGAAGCACTTGCACGGTGGGATCTTCCAGAGAAGGGAATCCTTCCTCCGTCAGATTTTATCCCATGGCTGGAAAAGCTGCTTTTAATATACAAACTGGATCTGCATATACTTAGAATGGTATGTGAAGATATCTGCGCGCATGAGAAGGAGTTCTCAGGGGACTATTTTGTGACGGTCAACCTGTCCAGATCAGATTTTCTTTCCTGTGATATGTTTGAGGAAATACAGAAAATTCTGGCTGATTATTCTATTCCGAAGGACAGGATACAGTTCGAAATTTCGGAATCAACCCTGACGGGTATTGGCGCAATCCGAACCGGTTTAAAAAAAATGAAGGATGCCGGCTATCAGCTCTGGATCGATGACTTCGGAAGTGGCGAGTCCTCATTGTCTGTACTTCACGAAACACATGTCCGGGGTGTTAAACTGGATCAGTCATTCTTCAGGAACTTCAATCCTGGGAGCAGGCTTGAGAAAATCATCAGTTCTGTCTCGGAATTATGCCATCATTCAGGCCTGCTGATGGTTGCGGAGGGTGTGGAGAACGAAAGTGAACTTGCTTACTCCAGAAACTGGGGCATGAATTATATTCAGGGATATTATTATAGCAGGCCGCTGCCATTATCGGATTTATTGACCAGCCCGTTTCTGAAGCATATGTCAACAAGAGAGAGCAGTGACTATTATGAGACAGCCATGGGGGTGTATCTGTATGAGCCGCTGGAGCAGAGGTACTACGCTTCAGAAAGGGACGGGGTTATTTTTTTCAAGGCGGTACTGGAACGCGTTGAAGGGAAAATCTCCTGTATCCGTATGAGCAATGCCATGAATGGAATATACCAGTCCTTTGCGGAGCTTGAAAATAGTGCATCTCAGTTTTCGGAAGATAAAGAATTGTACAAGACGCTTCTGGAGAATATGAAGAAGGCGGACCAGAAGCAGGATGTGATTGATTTTCCTGTGAGGTTAAATGGAAAAATGTATCATGGTATGATTGTAAAGATCGCAGAATATCAGGACAGGCATCTCTATATTTATTCGCTTACGAATTTTGATATTGTAAGTCCGTTAAATACAAGTGATTCCTGTGATGTATCAATGGACAAATAAAGATATGACCTGAAGTAAAGCGTAATGAAAAGTTAAGGGGAAATCAGGGAAAGATCAAGGGAAAATCAAAGAAAGAGGCGCCGGTTTGCGGGTAATTGTGACTGTAGACGACAATGGCGGAGTCCTGTTTAATCACCGGAGACAGGCTATGGACCGTGTCGTCCGGAAGAAAATTGAAGAAATTACAAAGGGGCATGCTCTGTGGATGACGGAATATACTGCCGGTCAGTTTTCTCCGCTTCCGAGAT
>JBJEMO010000132.1:0-1822 GCA_051879715.1 Bilifractor sp. | reverse complement strand
AGTAGGAAGAACTATGTCCGCAACCCGTTATCCCATAAGATTTGTGATTGAGGCAAAATTATTGCATCGGTAGAATTATTGCATCGGTATCAGGGTTATGTGTTATGATTATGCTGTTGGATCCTTTATTCAGATAACTGAAGGAGGCACGGTGTATGTTTCACAATAAAAATGGAAATCTTAGTTTCTGGGGCGTAGTTGCTGCAATTATTGTTGCGTTAATTATCTTTTCGATAGATGGGTGATTATATTTCTGACATTGTTATATTTGCTGTTACTGTAGGCACATGTGTCTTGAACCATTATATTCCGCATGGATATCCGGGTGGTCTGCTTGGCGGCTTCTTGAAAAACTACTTTGATGATCTTGTAGGCTGCATAGGATTCATGGCATATTGCGGAGTCGTTTTCAGACTGGCACACAGGTCTTTTGGGAAGCTATGGCAGGTGCTTTTGCTTTCATTGGTCTGTTCGGTTTTCTGGGAAGTGATCACTCCACTTTACCGTAAGGGTTCTACGCCTGATTTCTGGGACACAGTGATGTATTTTCTTGCAGGATTTGTTTACTGGATTATCTGTAGAATGCGGATTTTTGCTTCAAGTCATAAATAGTTGCATGGCATGTACAGAGAAATAACTGTTAATTCGCTTGGGCTTAATAGATGGAAAAGATTTTTACCTACTACGAAAAAGAGGGTTGGATAGTTGGAGAGGAACCGAAGGGTGCTTTTTTGATGATAAGCCGATGATATCGGATCCGCTTCATGGTATGATTGTTAACTTCAGCCGTTTCGTCAGGCAGACGGAGCCGTTCAAGTAAAGTGAATATTCCGTCTACCGAACAGGTGCAGCAAAAGTACTCGTAATCTTCATAAAGCAGAGCATAGTTTATGACAGTCTTGTTACTGAGAAACAGCTGGTCTCTCTCCATTGGTTTCATGTCCGGAGGGGGAACAATTACAAAAAAACCCGGATTGATTTCTCAACCCGGGCGTAAACACATCTATCAATTTCTTTTTTATGCATGTAGAGCGAAAGCATCAGCCTTCAATTGCAATTGTCTTCTTCTCAGGAACGGCTTCTTTCTTTTCCGTATTCGGAACGGTGATCCTCAGAACACCGTCTTCAAACTTAGCGGAGATATCGCTGTCCTTGACATCTTCACCTACATAGAAGCTTCTTGCCATATTCCCTGCATAACGCTCCTGGCGGATGACGTTACCCTTCTTGTCTTCTTCCTTCTTGTCGAGATCCTTTTTTGTCTCAATGGTCAGGTATCCATTCTCGAGACTTACTGCAACTTCGTCTTTCTTGAAGCCAGGCAGATCAACGGCAATTTCATAGTTGCCATCCTTCTCAGTGACATCCGTCTTCATGACGTTTTTTGCATGATGTCCATACAGCGGTCTCATAGCATTCCGCATCTCATCAAAACCATCTGAAAACCAATCAGACCAATCATCCATTAAATTCTCTCCAAAAAGATCTGGTAAATATCTAGCCATAATACATGCCTCCTATCAAATATCTTTCCGGCTCAGGATGCTGTTCTGGGCTGTTGTGAACTGCGCTTATATGGAAAAAGGTATCCGGGAATGAATCCCTGTGAGAGCTCTTCAGATGAATCAACTGATTCTCAAATAAGTGATTCGATAACGTATTGACCAGTAGGGGAAGAACTCTTTTTCATTCCCTTATCTCCTTGCAATTGTTCTTATAGCACCGATTATTAGCACTGTCAATAGGTGAGTGCTAATTTTTTTATTGTTGAATAGGAAAGTCCTCCGTTTGGAGAACGGAGGACTCCTGAACTGAGTGCCCG
>JBJEMO010000131.1:0-1830 GCA_051879715.1 Bilifractor sp. | reverse complement strand
TCAGAGCTTTCAATATGGCAGAAAGATTCAGAGTACCTGTAATTTTCCTTATGGACGAAATTATCGGACACCTGAGAGAAGGATGTGAGCTTATTCCGCCTGAAGAGCTGACCATTTCAGACAGAAAGGTAGACCGTACATTCAACGGTACGCTTGCTTATGCTGTTCAGGAAGGAAACTATGTTCCTGAATACGCACCTTTCGGTGAAGGAGACAAGTTTAATGTAACAGGTCTTTTCCATGATCTGGACGGATTCCCGACTAATGATAACAATATAACTGATACACAGGAAAGACGTCTTCTTGACAAAATCAGAATGAGAAGAGACCGTATTCAGAAGTGGGAAGAGGTTGAATGTGAAGATTGTGAAACAATGATTATATGCTTCGGCGGTACTGCAAGAGCAGTACAGGGCGCAATGGAAGATGCGAAGAAGATGGACTTCGTCAAAATCGGTATGTTCAGACCAATTACAGTATGGCCGTTCCCGGAAGAAGCACTTCTGAAGGTTATCAAGGAAAACAAGCATCTGAGACAGATTATCGTTGCTGAACATAATGACGGACAGATGCTGCTGGAAGTGCAGAGAATTGTAGAGGGCAGAGTGCCTGTTGACTTCCTTGGCAAGATTGACGGTACCACTATTACCCCTACAGATGTAATAGACAAAGTAAAGGAGGTATATTAATATGCCTAGCAATCTGATAGAAAAAACAATGCGTGTTAACAGACTTCCACATATCTGGTGTCCTGGATGCGGTCATGGGATTCTGATGAGAGATGTTGCACAGGCAATTGAGAACTGCGGCCTTGATCCGGATAAGGTGGTTATCGTTTCCGGTATCGGATGTTCATCCAGAGCTGCCGGATATATGAACTATAATACATTACATACTACTCACGGACGTGCAATAGCTTTTGCAACAGGGGTAAAGCTTGCAAATCCTGACCTTCATGTAATCGTAATCACCGGAGACGGCGATGCTACAGCCATTGGCGGAAACCATCTGATTCATGCCTGCAGAAGAAATATTGATATGACTGTCATCGTGTTCAATAACAATATCTACGGCATGACAGGCGGACAGTATTCGCCTACTACACCTCACGGCGAAAAGGGAACAACTGCTCCTTATGGAAACATTGACTACAACTTTGATATTCCGCAGCTGGCACAGGCTGCAGGAGCTACTTTCACAGGACGCTGCACAGCTTACCATGCACAGCAGGCTATTAAGCTTATTGAGGCCGGTATTAAGCATCATGGATTTTCTCTTATAGAAGGGCTTTCAGTATGCCCGACATACTATGGACGTAAGAATAAAAAAGGAGATTCAGTCAAGATGCTCACATGGCAGAAGGACAATGCTGTTGATGTGAAAGCTGGAGCAAAAATGACTCCTGAACAGCTTGAAGGCAAGTTCCTTATCGGAGAACTTTCATGTGTTGAAAATAAGGAAGAATATACTGATATGTATATGAAAATTATCGAGAAGGTCGGAGGTGACAAGTAATGGCTAAGACAGAAATCAGGATGACCGGCTCCGGCGGACAGGGTGTAATTATGGGAACCATTATTATTGCTGAAGCTGCTTATGAGGACGGCAAGAATGTGGTTCAGTGCCAGGCTTACGGACCAGAGGCAAGAGGAGGTTCGTCAAAAGCTGAAACTATCGTTTCTGACGAAAAAATCACCTATACAAAAGTAATCAGACCAGACTTGCTTCTGGCACTTACTCAGGTTTCCTTGGACAAATATGTCGGCTGTCTAAAAAATCAGGCTATCGTAGTTGTCGATGAAGGCATCACAGTTCCTGATGAAGTTGAAT
>JBJEMO010000130.1:0-57398 GCA_051879715.1 Bilifractor sp. | reverse complement strand
ATTCCTGACTTTGACCGTGCTGCGCCTCATGGAACCGGCGGTATCAAGGCTGGTCTGAACTATGCTATGAGTCTGCACCCGATCATGGAGGCACACAGGGAGGGATTCAATGAGAATCTGTACCTGGATCCGGCGACCAGAACCAAGGTTGAGGAGACCGGTGGAGCAAATGTCATCTTCATTAAGGACAACGGAAAGACGCTTGTTACGCCGAAATCCGATTCCATTCTTCCATCCATCACCCGTCGTTCACTGTGCTATATTGCAGAGCATATGCTTGGCATGAAGGTAGAGCACAGGCCGGTTATGTTCAGCGAGGTTCCGGAATTTGAGGAGATGGGTCTTTGCGGCACTGCTGCTGTCATCAGCCCGGTTGGCCAGATCAACGACCATGGGAAGGTTATCAACATCCCCAGCGGAATGGAGAAGATGGGGCCGGTGCTCACAAAGCTGCGCAATACCCTGACCGGTATCCAGGATGGCGAAATTGAAGGCCCGGAGGGCTGGGTTCATGAAATTCCTGTGGATTAAACGGCGGTTTTTGCTGTTTCTTTCTGCTATTTGATTGAATTAACAGAAAATTGATGCTAAGATGGGACTGTCATATAAGCTGTATATGAAAGCTTGTGACAGTCTCTTTTTTATTTGAGATCTTAAGATCTTGTCTTTTATGGATCGCAGGATAGGAAGAGAAGCGACAATGATTGAGAACAGGTAAAGGAAGTCACAGCACGTGGATCAGAGACAAACACCAATTTTAGACGCAATTGAAGACTTCTGTCGTCAGAATCCGGCCTTTTTCCGTATCCCCGCCCATCGGTTTGAACGGGGTGTGGATTCAAGAGCACTCGCAGTACTCGGAGAGAAGGCTTACAGGAGCGACCTGACAGAAGCAGAGGGACTGGATGATCTCCACCAGCCGGAAGGACCGATCCGGAAAGCACAGGACCTGGCTTCGGAGCTGTGGGGATCCGATCACTGCTGGTTTCTGGTAAATGGTACCACCTGTGGAAATGAGGCGATGATTCTTGCGGCTGTCACGCCGGGAGAGAAAATTCTTGTTCCGCGGAACGCACACAAATCAGTGCTGATGGGCCTGATTCTTAGCGGAGCGGTTCCGGTCTGGATGCATCCATCAGCAATCCCGGAATGGAACATTTCCGGCGCTGTGATGCCGGAGGATGTAGATACAGCCCTGGAACGTGATCCGGAAATCAGGGCAGTATTTCTTGTGAGTCCGACGTATTATGGTGTGTGTTCCGATATCAGGAAAATTGCAGATATCTGCCACAGACATGGGGTGCCCCTTCTGGTAGATGAGGCACACGGTTCACATCTGTATTTTTCGGATCAGATGCCTGATGGTGCTATTTCTGCGGGGGCGGATGCTGCAGCGCAGAGCATACACAAGACAGCGGGAAGCATGACGCAAAGCTCGATGCTGCAATGGAAGAGCCGTTTTCTTTCCAGACAGAGACTGGATGAGTGCCTGAAGCTGGTGATGAGTACAAGCCCGAATTACCTGCTGATGGGATCCCTGGATGGCGCACGGCACAGCCTTGCACTTCATGGGCAGGAGATGATGAATAAGGCAATGGCGGCAGCGGATATTCTGCGTGAAGAGCTGGGAAGAATTCCCTGTGTGGATGTGCTGACACCTGATACTGCAGCTGACTGCCCGGATCTGGATCCTCTTCGTGTGGTGATTTCCGCAAGGAAAGCCGGCATTACAGGATATCGTCTGCAGCGGCTTCTTTATGAAAAGGGAAAGGTCAGCACGGAGCTGGCTGATTTCGACAATGTTGTTGCCGTGCTGACATGGGGAAATACGGGGGAGGATATTCGGCGTTTTATAGAAACAATGCAGAAGATCATGGCAGAACATCAACCGGATCATCCTGAGGTGGAATCATCGACGGCTCCCGACGGGCTGCTGCAAACGAAGGGAGATATATCCGGATCAATCGGGGCGCAGGATATTCATCATGCATTTTCTGTTCTTCCCCCGGCCGCCATGAGCCCCCGGGAGGCATTTTACAGCGAGAAGGTTCTGGTAAAGTGGGAAGACGTGGTCGGCAGGATCGCCGGGGAAAGCGTTATTCCTTATCCTCCCGGTATTCCGCTGATCTGTCCGGGAGAAGTTGTCACCCGTGAAATTTTTGAGATTATCAATCGCTATAAGAAAAACCGGATGCCCATGCACGGACCTGCAGATCAGAATCTGGAGACGTTCCGCGTGATCCGTTATCACACAAAGCTGGATTAGCTGTGCGAGGAGGTACATATTGAAATTTATTTCCTGGAATGTAAACGGCCTTCGGGCTTGTGTCGGAAAAGGGTTTACAGAATATTTTCAGCAGGCCGATGCAGACTTTTTCTGTATACAGGAAAGTAAGCTGCAGGAGGGACAGATCGATTTTGCACCGGAAGGATACCACTGCTACTGGAATTACGCGGAAAAAAAGGGATATTCCGGTACTGCTATATTCGCAAAAGAGAAACCGCTCTCTGTATCCTATGGGATCGGCATCGATGAACACGATCACGAGGGAAGAGTCATAACACTGGAATATGACAGTTTTTTTCTTGTCACCTGTTATACTCCGAATTCTCAGAGCGAGCTGAAACGGCTGGACTACCGCATGCATTGGGAGGATGATTTCCGGACATATCTTACAGGACTCAACAAGCGTAAAGGTGTGATTGTCTGCGGAGATCTGAACGTTGCTCATGAAGAAATTGATATCAGGAATCCGAAAACAAACCGGAGAAATGCCGGATTCACTGATGAGGAACGGGAGAAGATGACAGAGCTGCTGGCAGCCGGATTTACCGATTCCTATAGGATGCTGTATCCGGACAAGGTGGAATATTCCTGGTGGTCATATCGCTTCAAGGCAAGAGAGAAGAATGCCGGATGGAGGATTGACTATTTTCTTGTGTCGGATGATATGAAGAGCGCGATCAGGGATGCCCTTATTCATACAGATGTCATGGGCTCTGATCATTGCCCGGTGGAACTTGACCTGGATATCTGACGTATATCACGACATCTGCATGAGAAGTGTACTCCTGGCAGATCAGTGAACTGCAGTAATACATGGGTGCAGATATATGTGTGGTATATGCATGGTATCTGATAGATGTGTGATGGACATGTACAACAGGCATTCCGATAATTTGTGGATGATCGGAGGGGGAATATGGCTGCAAAGACAGAATTCAAGGTAACACCATCTGACCCGGAACGATTAGGTATGTACGGTTTCCGGGCAGATCAGGTAAAAAGTGGAAATCTGTTCGCCTGTACCATTCCGGATGGAGAGAAGGCGGATCTCCTGCTTTACCATATTGGAGACACAGCGCCATGCCAGACCATTCCTTTAGAGGAGAAGGACAGGATCGGTGATGTGAGTGCAGTATTTGTAGAGATGGAACATTCCGGCGATTATGAGTACAATTACCGAATCGAAGGAAATATTGTACCGGATCCCTATGCCAGGGCGGTCCGTACAGTAATAAATCCTGAAAACGGGGAGAAGGAATATCGCTGTTCCATGCGTGGGTACGATCGTCCGCAGACGGAGCCTCTGTGTATTCCCTATGAGGACTGCGTTTTCTATAAGCTGCATGTCAGAGGGTTTACGAAGGGCAGAACCGGAATAAAGAACCCGGGCACATTCCTCGGTCTTACGGAGGCCATTCCCTATCTGAAGGAACTGGGTGTGACATCACTGATCCTGATGCCACCTTATACATTTGAGGAAGAGACTGATACGGAGCAGTTTTACTATCTGGATCAGAATGTACAGGTTATGAAGCCGGAGAGGGCGGATCGGGCCATCAGGAATTTCTGGGGTTATACAAAGGGATTATACTTTGCTCCAAAGGCATCCTACTGTGCAACAAAGGATCCGAACAGGGAGTTTGCAGAAATGGTGGACGCCCTGCACAGGGCAGGACTTGAATGTATCCCTGAGTTTTATTTTCTGCCCGACACAGATGCCAGACTCGTGACGGATGTGCTCCGGTACTGGAGGCTCCATTTCAAGGTGGATGGCTTCCATCTGGTCGGGGAGGGAGGCTGGAAGCATGCGGTCCTGACAGATCCGCTGCTTTGCAGAACAAAGCTGATTGCATCCGGCTTCGATACGTCTCTTTGCGGGAAAAGAGGAAAAAGATGCCGGAATCTTGGCTCCATGAATCCCGGATACGAGCAGCTGATGCGCCGCTTTCTCAAGGGGGATCTGGATGTCAGCGCTGAGGAAGTAGGCTGGTACCTCAGAAGAAATTTCGAAGATCAGGCTGTGATCAATTATTTTGCTGATCAGGACGGATTTACCATGTATGACATGGTTTCCTATGAGGAAAAGCATAATGATGCCAATGGGGAACAGAATCATGATGGAACCAGCTATAATTTCACCTGGAACTGCGGTGAAGAGGGACCTTCCAGAAAGGGATCAGTCCGCCAGCTTCGGCGGAATCAGCTTAGAAATGCATTTCTTATGCTGATGACCAGTCAGGGATGTCCGATGATATATGCAGGAGACGAGGTGGAAAATACACAGAGTGGCAATAACAATGCATGGTGTCAGGACAACAAGACCGGCTGGGTTACCTGGAGCAGGTCAAAGACAGCAAGGGAAATGCAGGATTTTGTAAAGGCGGCGATCCGTTTCCGCGGGGAGCACCCTGTGCTGCGATCTGCAAATGTGCTTCGGATGACCGACTATAAAGCCTGCGGATTTCCAGATCTGTCCTACCATGGTGCGGTTGCCTGGATGCGCACAGCCGGAGAGACGAGGATCGGTATCGGTGTACTGTATTGCGGCAGCTATGCGGTGAAAAAGGACGGGTCCTGTGATGATACCATCTACATCATATATAATATGTACTGGATGAAACAGGATTTTGCTCTCCCTGATCCGCCGGAGGGCTGCAGATGGATGTTGAAGGTGGATACCTCAATGGAAAGGCCGTTTCTGGAGGATGGACAGGAGATGGATCTTGCTCCGGACACGAAGACAATTGAAGCAGAACCCAGAAGCGTTAAAATTCTTATGGCGGTGCACAGAAGATGAAGAATTATGCCTGGCAGCATTTTAAGACAATTACCCATCATAAAGGGCTTGTGATGTATTACTGCTTCCGCATGGGACTCTATAGACAGGGACTGGCTCATGACCTGTCCAAATATTCTCCCACAGAGTTCCGGCAGGGCGCACGGTACTGGCAGGGAAACAGGAGCCCGAATAACGCAGAGAGGGAAGCCACAGGGCTCTCTCTTGCATGGCTGCATCATAAGGGACGCAACAAGCATCACTTTGAATACTGGATTGACTATGGAATAAACTGTGATACAATCATCAAAGGTGTGCCGATTCCCCGCAGATATGTAGCGGAGATGGTAGCGGACAGAATCAGCGCATCCAGGGTATATCTTGGTGAGAAATACACGGACCGCTCTCCCTATGAGTACTGGAGGAAGAGCCGGGACAAGCTCTGGTTTGTGGATGAGACAGTGAAGCGTCAGCTGGACCTGCTGCTGGGTATGCTTGCAGATAAAGGCGAAGACATAACAATTTCTTATATCAGACATACATTTTTGAAGGATGGAAAATAACATGAAAAAAGTGGTAAAATTCGGTGGCAGTTCTCTCGCAAATGCGGAGCAGTTCAGGAAAGTCGGAGATATCATCCGGGCGGATGCGGGAAGACGATACGTTGTTCCATCTGCACCGGGCAGGCGTTTCAGTAACGACACCAAAGTTACAGACATGCTGTATGCATGCTACCATCAGGCTGAGGACGGAAAGGATTTTTCCGGAATTCTTCAGAACATCCGTGACCGCTATGATGAGATCATCCAGGGACTGGGACTGAACCTGAATCTGGATGACGAGTTTTCTGTTATTTCCCAGAATTTCGGGAATAAAATCGGGGTTGATTACGCTGCTTCCCGCGGCGAATATCTGAATGGTATTGTGATGGCGGAATACCTCGGCTATACGTTCGTGGATGCTGCAAAGGTTGTCTGCTTCGATGAGGATGGCAGATTTGATGCAATCCGGACGGACAAGCAGATGGGAGCGGTCCTTGAGCCGCTTGAGCATGCTGTGATCCCCGGTTTTTATGGTGCAAAGCCGGATGGGACCATCGAAACCTTCTCCAGAGGGGGCTCTGATATCACCGGGTCATTGGTTGCAAAGGCCGTGCACGCAGACCTCTATGAGAACTGGACGGATGTTTCCGGATTTCTGATGGCGGACCCGAGAATCATCAAGGATCCGGTTACCATCAATACCATCACTTACCGTGAGATGCGTGAGCTTTCCTATATGGGTGCAACCGTGCTTCATGAGGATGCTGTCTTCCCGTTAAGAAAAGAAGGTATTCCGATCAATGTCCGCAATACCAACCGTCCGCAGGACCCGGGCACTATGGTTGTGGAGAATACCTGCAATAAGCCGAAGTATACCATCACCGGTATCGGCGGCAAGAAGGGTTTTGCTTCTGTTACAATTGAGAAAGCAATGATGAATGCTGAGGTTGGATTCGGCCGCAAGGTGCTGCAGGTATTTGAAGACTGTGGTATGACCTTTGAGCATACGCCATCAGGAATCGATACATTCTCTGTTTTTGTAAACCAGAACGAATTTGAAAAGCATGAGCAGCAGATTATTGCAGGCCTTCACAGGGCAGTGCATCCGGATATGATTGAACTTGAGTCTGATCTGGCACTGATAGCGGTTGTTGGGAGAGGAATGCGGAGGACCCGTGGAACAGCCGGCAGAATCTTTGCCGCCCTTGCCCATGCCCACGTTAATGTCAAGATGATTGATCAGGGATCCTCTGAGCTGAACATTATTGTAGGTGTAGAGAACCGGGATTTTGAGACCGCAATCAAGGCGATCTATGATATTTTTGTCGTATCCCAGCTGTAATATTTTGCAGGGACAGGCATCACTTTTGTATCGCTGCGATATTTTATAGTGATAGGCACTGCCTTTATGTTATAATAGATACAGTTGCTGGACGGGCATGTAAACGGTGCACCGTATAAGATCAGAATCAGTGCACTACCAAAGGAGATCGCACATGAAAAGATTATTGCTGAAGCTCAGTGGAGAAGCTCTTGCTGGAGAGAAGAAGACCGGATTCGATGAAGAGGTCGTGACAGGTGTTGCAAAGCAGGTAAAGCGGCTCGTAGATGAGGGGTATCAGATCGGAGTCGTCATTGGAGGCGGTAATTTCTGGAGAGGACGCTCCAGCAAGAATATTGACCGTACCAAGGCGGATGAGATCGGGATGCTGGCGACGGTTATGAATTGTATCTACGTTTCTGAGATTTTCCGTTCACAGGGCATGATGACATCTGTTCTTACACCTTTTGAGGTGGGAGGTATTACAAAGCTTTTCTCGAAGGACAGAAGTAATAAGTATTTTGCACATAATATGGTGGTCTTTTACGGAGGCGGCACGGGCAGCCCGTATTTTTCCACAGATACGACGGCTGTGTTGCGCGCGATCGAGATTGATGCCGATGCGCTTCTGCTGGCTAAGGCAGTGGACGGTGTTTACGACAGTGATCCGAAGAAGAACCCGGATGCGAAAAAGTATGACACCGTGACCATTCAGGAGGTCATTGACAAACAGCTTCAGGTGGTGGATATGACCGCATCCATACTCGCAAAGGAAAATAAGATGCCGATGGTTGTGTTTGGACTTGATGGGGAAGACAGTATCGTAAATGCAGCACACGGAAAAATCACGGGAACCCGGGTGACCGTGTAAATAACCAGGGAGGTTTTTACAATGAATGAGAGAGTAAAGGCTTACGATGCCAAAATGGAGAAGACACTCGCCAACCTTTCCAGTGAGCTTGGCGCGATCCGTGCAGGACGCGCAAACCCGCATGTGCTGGACCGCATTACCGTAGATTATTACGGAGCGCAGACACCGCTCAACCAGGTGGCCAATATTCAGGTTCCTGAAGCACGCATTATCCAGATCCAGCCGTGGGAGGGCTCTATGGTAAAGCCGATTATCAAGGCGATTCAGACATCTGACCTGGGCATTAATCCCAGCACGGATGGAAAGGTGATACGGCTGATCTTCCCGGAGCTTACAGAGGAGAGACGTAAGGAGCTCACAAAGGAGACAAAGAAGAAAGGTGAGGAGGCCAAGGTTGCCATCCGCAATATCCGCAGGGATGGAAACGAAGCCTTCAAGAAGCTTGAGAAGTCGGAGGATCTCTCAGAGGATCTGATCACAGAACTTCAGGATGAGCTGCAGAAGGCAACGGACAAGAGAATCCGTGAGATCGATAAGGCTGTCGATGAGAAGTCAAAGGAACTGATGAAGGTCTGATCCGGTTTAACGGAGTTACAGAAGCAGTTGAGGGGGAGGAGCTGCCGCATGAAACGCGCAGCACGTAAATTGCCACGGAAGTCGGTCTTTTATGGCAATGTGCACAGTGGCGTTTTATGCGGGGGCTCTTTTTCGTTCAAAGATGATGGTGCTCTGTACAGGATACATACCTGATTTTCAGAAAAAGGGTTTATGAGAAAGGAAGGGCAGATTCTATGAATGAGACGGGAGAGAACGGTGAGCTGAAGGTTCCGAATCATATCGCAATTATTCTGGATGGCAATGGGAGATGGGCGAAGCGCAGGGGCATGCCAAGAAGCTATGGCCATGTGGTTGGCACCAGCAATCTGGAAAAAATGTGTGACGTCATCTGTGAAATGGGTGTAAAGTATCTCACAGTGTATGCTTTTTCCACCGAGAACTGGAAGCGGTCTGCAGATGAGGTAGAGGTTCTGATGAACCTTTTCCGCAAGTATCTGCGGCGGTGTATGGCCAAGGCGAGAAAAAATCAGATGCGGGTGAAAATCATTGGCGATACCTCCGCACTTGCACCGGATATTCAGGAGGAAATCCGTGAGGTTGAGGAAATCTCAAAGGATTATGACCACATGTTTTTCCAGATCGCCCTGAATTATGGGGGACGTGATGAGATTGAACGGGCAGTTACAAAGCTGGCGGATGATGCGAGAAGCGGCAGGCTGCCGGAGGGAAGAGTGACCGGAGAAATCTTTGAACGTTATCTGGATACGGCTGGAATTCCGGATCCGGATCTTCTGATCCGTACGAGCGGTGAGCAGAGAATTTCGAATTTCCTTCTCTGGCAGCTGGCTTACACGGAGTTCTATTTTACAGATACTGCGTGGCCGGATTTCCACAAGCCGGACCTGATCCGGGCAATTGAGAAGTATAACAGCCGTGACAGAAGATTCGGCAACGCAAAATAATATATGTAATATCAAACAGGAGGAACAATGAGATGTTATACATCATTGGTCTGATAGGCGTGCTTGTCATGCTGGTAGTTCAGTATCTGACAAGAAAGACAACCAATTCATTTCTCACAAGGCTGATCAGCGGGGTTATCCTCGTGCTGATTGCATTGATGAGCATTACAGCAGGCGGGTGGATCCTGTACCTTGTCTCGCTGGTGCTGTCGCTGATCGGGACATTTGAGCTGTACCGGGCGCTTGGCATCCATAAGCAGGAGGGCAAGAGCGTTGATCTGCTGGAGCTGATTGGATATATAGCGGTAGTACTCTATTATCTGAGTCTGATCTACATGTGGGGCAGCTATCAGAACTTTGTAATATTGTGCGCTCTCGTCATGCTGATGTTCGTGTATGTATTCTCTTATCCGAAGTACAATGCACGGCAGATCATGGAAGCTTATTTTGGCGTTATCTATGTGGGCGTCATGCTTTCCTTTGTATACCAGACAAGAAGTCTGGAGGACGGCCATTACATCGTATGGCTGATCTTTCTGTGCTCCTGGGGATGCGATACCTGCGCGTATTGTGCGGGAAGACTATTCGGAAAGCACAAGATGGCACCTGTTCTGAGCCCCAAGAAAACCATTGAGGGCGCAATCGGGGGCGTTGCGGGTGCAACCCTGCTTGGCCTGATCTATGCACTTGCCACAAATGGTCCGGTTCTGGAATATATGGTGATCTGTCTGATCGGAGCCATGATCTCCATGGTAGGTGATCTGTCTGCCTCCGCAATCAAGAGAAATGCGGGAATAAAGGATTATGGAAATCTGATTCCCGGACATGGCGGAGTGATGGACCGTTTTGACAGCGTGATCTTCACGGCGCCGATTATCTATTTTCTGGCGCTTACGCTGGTAAAGTGAGCCTGATGTCAATTTGTGGGCTTCAGTAAGCGTGCATAACCACAATAAATACAACGACAAGATGATATTAGTTGGTCCAATATCATGAATATGGGTGAAATTCGCTGGTAGTGTACTGCGGAGCATGGTGTGGGTGACTGAAAATGTCGGATGTATCTGCGGTGCATGACAGGGGAGAGGTTTTCTATGAAAAAAATAGCAATTCTTGGTTCGACCGGTTCAATCGGTACGCAGACTCTTGATGTGGTCAGGAACAATAATGATCTTCAGGTGGTCGGGATCGCAGCAGGAAAGAATGTACAGAAAATAGAAGAGCAGGTGCGGGAATTCCATCCGAAGCTTGCCATATTGTACGATCCGGGTGCGGCTGCGGATCTGAAAACGAGAATACGGGACACAGATACACGTGTCAGTTCCGGAATGGATGGGCTTCTGGAGCTTGCTGCCATGTCTGAAGCAGAGATCCTGGTCACGGCCATTGTCGGTATGATCGGCATCCGTCCGACACTTGCGGCGATCGGGGCAGGGAAGGATATAGCGCTTGCCAATAAAGAAACACTGGTCACTGCCGGCCATCTGATCATGCCCTCTGCAGAGAAAAATAATGTCCGGATTCTGCCTGTGGACAGTGAGCACAGTGCCATCTTCCAGTGCCTTCACGGGGAGGACAGAAGGCAGGTGCATAAACTGCTGATCACAGCATCCGGCGGGCCCTTCAGAGGATGGAAAACGGAAGACCTTGCCGGTGTGCGTCCTGAGGACGCTCTGAAGCATCCGACCTGGTCCATGGGAAGAAAAATCACCATCGATTCCGCAACGCTGGTGAATAAAGGGCTGGAGGTCATGGAAGCCAGGTGGCTGTTTGACATGCCGCTCGATCGCATTCAGGTTGTAGTGCAGCCCCAGAGTATCATACATTCCATGGTGGAATTTGAGGATGGAGCGGTTATGGCACAGCTGGGAGCACCTGATATGCGTCTTCCGATACAGTACGCATTGTACTATCCGCACAGGAGGTATCTGCCGGGAGAACGTCTGGATTTTACAAGGCTTTCTTCGATTGAAATTGACCAGCCCGATATGCAGACATTCAGGGGATTGCCCCTGGCCATTCGTGCGGCACAGGAAGGCGGCTCCATGCCGACAGTGTTCAATGCGGCAAATGAAGAGGCAGTTGCCCTGTTTCTGGACCATAAAATCGGTTTCCTGGACATCTATCGTCTGATCGAGGCATCTATGGATGCACATCATCGTATCGAAATGCCTGATCTGGAGCAGATCCTGGCAGTTGAGGCAGAGGTCCGCGGGCGGATCCGTGCGGACTATGCCTGAAACAGACAGACCACAGCAATGAATGGGCAGATTGTAAAGCGACGGGCAGGCTGCGCGCGGTCTTTCATGTTCCTGTTATGCAGAATCTGCATTTGGGTGAAGTGTATTGAAATATGTAATTGGAATTCTGGTGCTGGGCCTCGTGGTGCTTTTTCACGAGTTTGGCCATTTCCTCCTTGCCAGGAAGAACCACATAGTTGTAGAAGAATTTGCCATCGGTATGGGACCGAAGATCCTCTCCTTCAAGAGTAAGAAGAGCGGCACCGTCTTTGCGTGGAGGGCGCTGCCGTTTGGCGGATCCTGTTCCATGCTCAATGAGGACGATGGGGAAGCCCTTCCGGGAAGTTTTATCGGTGCGCCGGTGTGGAGAAGAGCACTGGTCGTGGCGGCAGGGCCGGTTTTTAATTTTATTCTTGCCTTCCTGATTTCTCTCGTTATAGTGGGTGTTTCAGGGGCTGATCCGGTGATCGTAGAGGATGTTCCCGCTTCCTCGCCGGAGGCAGCCGCCGGACTCCAGAGTGGCGATGTTATCGAATCCTATAATGGGGAATGGATTGTAAATGCCAGGGATTTCTATATGGACCAGCTGCTATCCGAGGTCCCGACTGATTCCGTATCCCTCGTTGTGAACCGGGATGGGAAGAACATACGTATTCAGTATGCTCCTGCCAGTGTGACAAAATACCTGCTGGGCATACACTGGGAAGAGACTGCAGATGGAAGTGGCATACAGCTGACCATGGTGAATAAGGGAACAGCAGCAAAGAAAGCCGGCCTGCAGATGGGTGATGTCATTACGGCGATTAATGGCACAGAAATCAAAACGGCAGATGATATGACGAATTATCTGCAGGATCATCCGCTGGACGGCTCTGCACTTGAGATTACCCTGAAAAGAGATGGAAAGCAGGCAACAGTAAACCTTACGCCGGAAAAAACAACTGTGGCGTCGCTCGGCTTTTCGTATAATATGGCCAGAGTGAAGCAGGGATTTTTCGGAGTGATCAACTATTCTTTCCGTGAGGTGGTATTCTGGATCAAGATGTCCTGGAAGTCTCTGGCGGGTATGCTGAACGGAACCTTTGGGATTAACGATATGTCCGGCCCGGTAGGAATAGTCAAGACAGTTGGTGACACTTACAGTGAGGCAGCATCGTCTGTCTCAATGGGTGCTGCACTGCTGACCCTCGCCAGCGTCATGTCCATGATCTCTGTGTCTCTTGGCTTTATGAATCTGATCCCACTTCCGGCGCTGGATGGAGGCAGACTGCTGATGATGCTCATAGAGGCAATCCGAAGAAAGCCGGTAAACCGCAGGATCGAGGAGAATATTAATTTCTACGGACTTATGGCATTGATGGCGTTCATCGTTTATATTACGATTCATGATATTCTGAAGATCATCTGATATTTTTCCGTCCTGATAGTTATATAGGCTGTATAGGTAATACAGATTGTGTCCGGATGATCGTGTCCTGTACCTGTGACGAAAATTTGCAGGTGGCCCTGCATTCTGAAAAGATGCTTGTGGAACGGGACAATATGTGTGAGAAAGGAGAAGCAAATGCTGTCAGCAATTACGAATATGGATGTTGCAATTCTGGTTTTTATTCGTGACCATCTGCGTTTTGAATGGCTTACACCGGTCATGCAGGCAGTGAGCGCCTTTGGCTTTTTTGGATGGGTTGTCCTGACTGTTGTGTTCCTGCTTTTCCGCAGGACCAGACCTGTCGGCAGGGTGTGTGCGGTTTCACTTGGGATAGAAGCGTTTCTTGTAAACCTCGTGCTGAAGCTGTTGATTGCCCGGATAAGACCCTTTAATGCATTTGATTATCTGATGCCGATCGGGAAGCTTCCGACGGATTATTCATTTCCTTCGGGTCATACAGCCAATAGCTTTGCCGTTGCACTTGTGGCGCTGCATATGCTTCCGAAGAAAGCCGGGATCCCGCTCGTGGTGCTTGCTTCGGTTGTCGCGTATTCGAGATTATACCTTGGCGTACACTATCCATCGGATGTTATCTGCGGATTCCTTGTTGCGCTGATCATCAGTCAGGTCGTTTGGTATCTGATGGTGCGCAGACCGGAGAAGGTCAGAGAAGCTGCCGCTGTATAGTTCAATAACAAAACAGCAACAGAATTGTTACTGCTCAGGAGCCTGCCAGACCAATTACCTGAAATCAAGAATTCCGAGAAAAATTCCAAGAATATTAATTTGGTGCTTGACGGATTATCAGACCAGTGATATTATAATCTCTGTTGTCGGCGATAATCATCAAGGGCAGCAATTGAATACGTATGCGGAAGTGTCGGAATTGGCAGACGAGCAAGACTAAGGATCTTGTGGTATTTATACCGTGTGGGTTCAAGTCCCATCTTCCGCAGTAGATAAAGCTCTGGAAACCTTGTAAATAAAGGCTTTCAGAGCTTTTCTTTTTGATTTGGTTAGCAAATGGTTAGCATTTTTACGGATTTTATCCTGTCCCTGTCGCGTTCGACCATGTTGTTCGTGACATGCATGTACACGTCCTTTGTGATCTTGCTGTCCGCATGCCCGAGGCGTCGGCTTATCGTTTCAATAGGGACTCCGGCCTCTGCCATGAGGGCGGTGTGCGTGTGGCGCAGGGAATGAGGTGTCAGCCTTCTTCCGATAAGATGCTCTGTGTTCTCCCTGAAATATTTCGCGTATGACTGATAGCACAGATAATTTCCGTCATCATCAGACATGAAATGTGAAGTGCGGTATGCGTACTTTATCTGCTCTTCCTTCATGGATCTTTTTATCTCACAGCAGACCTGTAGGAGTTCGTCCTGCATATACACAATCCTTTCGGATGTCTCTGTCTTTGTTGTACTGATCTCGTTGGTGTTGGGTGATCGCGTCTTTGTTACGGATATTTCCCTTGTGTCCGTATTCACGTCAGAGTCTTCAAGGGCGATTGCCTCGCCTACGCGCAGACCGGACAATATGAGAAATTCAGTCATCAGCTTCCATTTCCAGACAGTCATGCCGGAAAGCAGTTTTTCTATTTCTTCGTGCTCCAAATATTTCGCTGCGTCTTTTTCCCTCGTGGTTGGCGCTTTGGCTCTCTGCATTTTTTCAAGATAAGCAATATCCTGCACGTAATCTGATCTGTACGCCCATCGCATCAACGCCTTAAACCTTGTGAGGCGTTCGTTGTAGGTGACTGGATTGTCTGTCCAGATCCTCTCTGTAACGATAGGGGCAGTTAGCCTATTCACAAGCACGTCGTCGCCTATGGATTTTCTTATCACAGTGAGGTGATCGGCAGCGGATACAGCCGTCTGGTGTTTGTGCGTTCGTTCCTGCCATTCTATGTATTTATCACACAAAGCGCCGAACGTGACATCCTTCGTCTCTGTGGTTGCCAGTAGGCCGCGTATTTTGTCCCTGAGGGCGTTTTCTGCCAGTTTGGCATCAGACTTACGCCCCGTCGGTTTAATTGTCACAGAGGCCGTTTTAACGCGTCCTGTGAGGGGATCTTTGTATCGCTCGATATATGTGACATTTCCGTTTTTCCTTTTTTCGCTCCACATGCTTTCTCCCTTCCGGGATCCATGCTATAATTGAGTTGCGGGTGCATGATCCCTTGTCTTTCATGCTTCCCTCGGGGTATGCCAGTGCCCCGAGGGATTTTTTGGACTAAATTTTGGACTAAATTATTTTTTAGTTCAATTTTTAGTCAATCGTTGGACTAATCATCATCGCGTCAGCTATTCGAGTCGGATCTTAGTTCATGGTTTTCCATCCTCTTAATATTTATTTTGTTTTGTGATATACACCAATCATTTCACCAACAATTGAAATGTTTTCTGGATTTTCGACAATCGGCTTATATTTTGAATTGCATGGCTGAAGGATTAAATGCTCTCCAGATTTATACACTTTTTTCAATACTGCATCGCAGGAATCCTTGAGGACAACTCCACAGATGGCACCATCTTCGACAACCGTATCCCTTTTCAAAAAAACAATGTCCCCGTCCACAATTCCGGCATCAACCATGCTGTCCCCATGAACGTAAAGGCAGCAGTCCGCCCGGATCGAACGGTCTACGAAAAAATATCCGTCAAAATTTTCTTCTGCATATACACCGTTACCGGCACATATCGTTCCCAGAATCGGGACTCCGTGAGCTGACGGAATACCGACATTCGAAAGTCCCATGATTTCCATCGGGCTTACTCCAAAAACCTTGGCCATCGCCTGAATTTTATTTGATGGGATATTTGTCACTATTCCGGATTCATATTTATATATTGTTTGTTTGGTAGTGTGAAGTTTTTCCGCGAGTTCTTCCTGTGTCATGTGATTTTCTATGCGTAGCTGTTTTATTATTTTTCCCTTGTCCATAGCCTTAACCTCGATTGATATTATTTATGAAGTAACTTAATTATATTCCATATTTGAGAGAAAATCAACCAAAAATAGCTTGACAAGTTCCTAAAGTGGTTGTAAACTTAGTAACGTAATAAGTTACAAAGAGTTGTTGAAAAGCTAGAAAAAGTTAGAAAGGGGGTACGACGAATGGCAAACATAAACCTTCTGAAGGGCAGAATCGTGGCTGCTGGACTTACTCTCAACGAATTCGCAAGCAAAATCAAAATGCCTTACACGACATTTTCGAGGCGTATGAAGTCCAGAATTTTTGGATCTGACGAAATCGAAAGGATTTCCAAAGTTCTGAATCTGACAGCCGAAGAGATCCAGACTATTTTTTTTAATTGAGAAGTAACTTAAAAAGTTACTCAAAGGAGAAACAGCATGGAAGACAAACAGAGAATCTTAAACAAGCTTTGCAAGGCACTGCAGGCAACAGACAATGCGTTTGACCTGCTATATCTGACGTACCTGCCACACGAGGACGTTGTGATCGTTCAGTTCGAGCACGGCAGACGCGAGATCAACGTAGCGATGGACAGCGGCACGGCGATGATCCGTGACGTTGTGAACCATCTTGGATGCTGAGGAGGGCGGAAAATGAGTGATGACATTAACGTCGTATCCCTGAGCAAAGGCGTATACGACTCGATGCGGGAGACAAACAGCAGGGCAAAGCTACTGCTGGATGAAATGATGGATATCCGCAACGTGAAGCTGTCAGAGGATGAGAACAGCATCGAATTTTCACAGCGGGCAATCAACGACGCGGTGCGGGTTCTGTTCAACGATACCTACAACAGGAAGCTCGGCGCGCTGAAAATGAAGCGCACAAAGGAAATGCTAGGAAAGTAGGTGATTCTATGTATTCAGGTGTTTGCTTCCTGAAAAAGAAGCAGTTTGAGGAAAAGTACAACATCAAGACCTCAACAGTAGAGAGTCTGGTCAACCGGATCCGCGATGAACAAGGCAGACGTTACCCGATTGGTTCCGTCACAAACTGTGGAAGAATCATCAGGGTACGCGAAGATGTATTTGCGGACATGATGACATACGGGAACGCCATCGAGGCGGGCATTGCACCTGCATTCGGGAGGAGGGAGACATGAAGAAGCACGGCGGAGGGCTTCCAGAGACAAGCCCGGAGATCGTCGGTGGTATGAGTCAGGGACAGCTTCACAATATTTTAATTATTGAATCAATGTACCTTGCTGGCATATTGATAGCCGCCGGCGGGATTCCGGCAGTCGTCGGGATAACGTGGAACGCCATCATATTGGTGGCGAACATCACCGGTAAGCAGAAACAGACGGTAACAAATCAGTTCAACACGGTGATTTTTACAGCGCAAAGAAGGGAGAAACAGGATGGAAGAGAGTATTAAACAGTTAATGTCGCTGGCAGGGAAATATGCCACGCTGAAGGAATCTTACGGCGTGTTGGTAGCGAAAACCGAATGCCTGCGTCGGTACTGGGAATCAGACCGGTACCTGAACCGCGAAGAGATCGGCATGATCATGGAATTCAAAGAGAACGAAGAGGAACCGGAGGAATAAAAAAGAGCCGCCTGAGAAGGGAAGCTCGGACGACTCAATCACATATCACAACCACATCATATCACACAAGGGAGAAAAAATCATGGCAACAATGTTTGAACTCACAGCAACACTCCGGCAGCTTCTGGAGCTTGCCGGTTCCGACGACCCTGACGAGCAGCAGGCGTTCGCTGACACACTGGAAGCGGTCAGCGGAGAGATCGGTGTGAAGGCCGATTCGTACAAATATGTAATGGATCAGCTGGAAGGGCAGGCGCAGAAGTGCAAAGAGGCCGCGCAATACTTGTCCGATAAGGCGGCACGGATCGCCGAAAATGAGAAGAGAATCAAGGAAACAATCATGCAGGTAATTGAGCAGATGCCAGCAGATGCGAAGGGAAAGAAATGCATCCAGGGCGATACCTACAAGTTCACCATCGTGAAGAATGGCGGAAAACAGCCCATGAAGGTGGATGGCGACGTTCCGGACAATTACATGAAGGTCATCTTCACACCGGACAATGACAAGATCAGAAAAGAACTGGAAGCCGGCAAACCGCTGCCGTTCGCACATCTGGAAGAGAGAGGGACGCACCTGAGCGTCAGATAAGGAGCCGTGATGATTACAGCTGAACAGATTAAAGGCGTTAATGAGCGCGTGAAGAAGATAGAGGTAAAGGGCAGGAACTACGCCTGTGTTGCCGCAAGGGTGGCAGCGTTCCGCGAACTGTGCCCGAACGGTGCAATTACAACAGACATCCTCAGCCTTGAGAATGGTGTCGTAACCATGAGGACGACCGTATCAGATGAGACGGGCAAAGTGTTAGCGACAGGCATGGCGCAGGAAAAAGAAGAGTCTTCATACATCAATAAAACATCATTTATCGAGAACTGCGAGACTAGCGCAGTCGGGCGTGCTCTTGGGATGCTCGGAATTGGTTCCGATGAACAGATGGCAAGTGCTGAGGAAGCTGCAAATGCCATAAACAACAAGAACACTGCGAAACCGGCAGAGAGGACAAAAGAAACGTCGATCAATGACAAGATCACAGCATCTATGGTCAAAACCCTGCGGAAAATGGCGGGGGACCACAAAATGCCTGAAGCAGTTATCACGGAACGGTACAGGGTAAAGTCTATTGAAGATCTTACCTTTGCAAACTGGCGTAACTGGGCGAAGACCGGAGAAGAAGTCCTGAAGCACTGGGACGAGACACACAAGGCAGAAACCGATGATAACAGGTAATGCGGCAAAATTAGTTACTTTCCTGATGGGGCAGGACAGAGACCTGATATGGGACTTAAAGCCCCACCGGGAAAAGCGTTCACTTTCGCAGAACGCCTACTACTGGCGGTTACTTGGGAAAACTGCAGACGTTCTCCGGATGAGTAAGAGCGCGCTGCACAACATGATGCTCCGAGACTACGGACAATATATGCGGGTAGACGGTCAGCTGGTCACTACATCACTTCCAGACACCGACGACACGGCAAAGATCGTGCTGGAAGCCGATACCTACCACCTGAAACCTACATCGCAGGTGCTGGAAGGCCGCAAGGGGAAGATGCTGAGGACTTACATTTTCATGCGCGGATCCCACGATTACGACACCAAAGAAATGACCATCCTTCTGGATGGGATGATACAGGAAGCGAAGTCGGTAGGAATTGAAACTCTCACGCCTGATCAGCTGGCAGAAATGAGAGCCTACGAGCAGAGGAAGGAGGATAGACGTGCAAATCATTGATTATATCCCCGTAGGGCATACGCACGCTGTGTCGCGGAAGTGGCTGGCAGCCATAACGGGAATACCGGACAGGCAGGTGCGGGACATGATCCACGAGGCAAAACGAGATACGGTAATCCTCAACTTGGGCGACGGATATTACAGGCCGGACATATCTGATCCGGTGGACGTATACGAGTTACATAAATACGTCAATCAGGAAACGGCAAGGATTAAATCTACAGGATGGGCGCTGAAAGCGGCGCGGCAGATGGTACGGCAGATCGGAGAGACATGAGGAAATCGTTTGTAATGTATACAACATGGGCGTCTGTAATCGCGAAGCTCCCCGATGCGCAGGCGGCGCAGCTGGCGAAGGCAATCAGCTGTTATCAGATCGGCATTGAGTATTCGATCGAAGACCCTTCTGTTCAGGCGATATTTGAAGCTATGATTGTACCAAGGTTCAAGGAAGATGAAGCCAAATACCAGAACAGGGTCGACAGTATCCAGAATGCCAGAGATAAAAAGCAGTCTGAAACCAGTCTGAAAACAGATTGTAATCAAGTTGAAAACAACATGGAAACAGATAGAAAACAGTCTGATTCCAACAGTGTTACTGATACTGTTACTGTTACTGATAAAAAGAAAAAGAAAAGCGCGCAAGCGCGCCCCACTCGTCACAAACGTGGAAAGTTCGGACATGTCATGCTGTCTGACGATGAGCTCGCATCCCTTGAAGCAGAACATGGCAAGGATGAAACAACCGCTGCCATTGGGTGCGTAGACAATTATTGCGAGACCTATGGCAAGAAGTACAACAATTACGCTCTCGTGCTTGAGAACTGGGGATATTCTGCCGCGAAAGAAAAGGCAAGGGGCAAACCTCCGGACAAGTCGATAGCGAATGGGAAGTTGCCGGACAAACCAACAAGTTTCAATGGCAATTTTCACCAGAGAGACTATGACTATGATGAACTTGAACGAAAGTTGCTGGAGGGGTAATGAAAAGCATAATCATGAACCGTAAATGCTGTTGGGTATGCGGATCAACGCAGAATCTCGAACTGCATCACGTGTTCTTCGGCAAGAACCGCAACCTGTCTGACGCTGACGGTCTTACTGTGTGGCTTTGCGAATGCCATCACAGAGGCACAGAAGGGGTTCACGGGAAGAATGGCCACAGCCTTGATATGCGGCTTAAACAAGCGGCGGAATACCAGTGGATCAAGTCAAGAGGCATAGCATCGGAGCGGGGAATACAGCAGTTTCGGCAGCGGTACGGTAAAAACTATCTGGACACGGAGGACGAATGAAAGTTGGACTGATAGATGTTGACGGACACAACTTCCCGAATATGACAAGGTGTAGAGGAGATACAAATGGACGAGAGAATGTGTTGCGGAACGTGCAAATACAACCGCGCAGAGAGAACCAATAACGGGAATATATTTTACTGCGGATGCATCGGCGGTGATTATTTCGGGGTCGACACGGCGTATGAAGACACGTGCGACAGCTACGAGCAGAAGGAGGATAAGCAGTGAATATTGTGATTCTGAAGGGCAGATTGACGCGTGACCCTGACATCAGATATACGCAGGGGCAGGAGCCTATATGCGTGGCACGGTTCAGCCTTGCGGTGGACAGGAAGGGTAAGAAGGATACACAGACGACAGCGGATTTCCCGAGCTGTGTGGCATTCAGAAAAACCGCCGAGAGCATTGGAAAATGGCTGAAAAAGGGAACCGCTGTGGCGATCACAGGCAGACTGCAAACCGGAAGCTACACGCAAAACGGCCAGAAAGTGTACACGACGGATGTGGTGGTATCGGATTGGGAATTCTGCGAGTCGAAGGGAAAATCAGAAAGCGCGCAGGAAACAACGCAGGAGCCTCCGGAACCGACACCAGACGACGGAGGGTTCATGGATCTACCGGAGGGCATGCAGGAAGAACTACCGTTTGTATAAAGAGTGAGAGGAGCATCGAAAATGAATAGAAAACAATGCGAACAGGTGCTCATGACGAAGAAGATCTTCACCACTCCCACGGTGAGGATTGCCACGACCCGTATGGGACTGGAATGGAGACGGAATGAGATGTGATTTATGTCCGCTCTGACCCCACAAGGAGAATATGGAAACAATGTTTGCCCGGATATGGATGGGCCTTATGGAATGGAACACTGGGAACATGGAAGAACAAAAATTGCAGATCCTTGAATTGTTCGGTGGAATTGGTTCACCAAGAGTTGCTTTGAAAAATCTTGGTGTTCCAGTGAAATCGATTGATTATGTGGAAATTGATGAAAAGGCAGTCAGGTCATACAATGCAATGTTTGCTGATGAATTGGGATACAAAACACAGACAGTGGTCGGATGGAATCTGAAACCCGACATCCTGATTCACGGAAGTCCTTGTCAGGATTTCAGCATTGCAGGTCATCAAAAGGGTGCAGATGAAGGCTCAGAAACAAGGTCATCCCTTATGTGGGAAACAGTCCACATCATTGAACAGATGGGTGAATGGAAACCAAAGGTTGTGATTTGGGAAAATGTGAAGAATGTTCTTTCAAAGCACATGAAACATAATTTTAACAGGTATCTGTCATATATGCAGATGCTTGGATATACAAACAATTATGAAATCTTGGATGCAAGGAATTTTGGACTTCCACAGGCAAGACAAAGGGTCTTTACAGTTTCGATTCTTGGCGGTGAAGCATTTGACTTTGATCTGATGAGAAGAAAACCAATGGAAAACATTCAGGATTTCTTGGAAGAAAAAGTCGATGATTGCTATTTGGTGACACAGCCAAGTGTTTATTCTGTGATCGGAAAGAAAGGAATCAGAAGAGCAACCGTAATCAAAGAATATGCAAATACAATCACAACAAGACAGGACAGAACACCTGCACAAGTTATTGATCTTGGTGGTGGAAAATACAGATATTTGACTGAACTGGAATGTTGGAGATTGCAAGGATATTCAGATGAAGATTTCTTTGCAGCAGAGTCAACGTGTCAGGTTGAAGAAGGAAAGATGAACAGAACATTGTATCACCAGGCAGGAAATTCGATTCCGGTCAACATATTTGAAGCGATGTTTGAAGTCATGCTTCCGAAATATTTTGACATAAACGTATCTTGAAAATAGACAGGAAGGGAACGAAAAAATGAAAGAATTTACGGAAGACGAGAGAATCGTCGCAAAGAACATTTCCAAAGAATATAAGTGGATGGCAAGAGACAGCGATGGAGATATATACATTTACATAGAAAAGCCTACGAGATTAGGGAATGGTTGGAATGCATCAAGTGACTTTTGCGAATTCCGTGCTTTCAACCATATGTTTAAATCGATCATATGGGAAAACGGCGAGCCGACGCTAATTAAAAACATCTACGATCCTCAGATTTTGGATGATGTTGAGATGGGATATCTCAGAACTGTTCTGAGACCATTCCATGATGATGTGAAGTATGTTGTAAAACATAGGGATGCTCATTTTGATGAAAACACCCACGACCAAGAATTCCTGTTTATATCACTTGAAGATGGAACTTTCACTTTCCCTGATTTTGACGAAGGAAAGATGTATTCCGGAATGGAAGTAGACAAAAAATACGAACTTCACGAACTCGGAATAACCTACACGGACACGGAGGAGGCACAGAATGAGTAATGGTTATAAGTGGATGGACTTGCACGGAGGTAGAGTCGTGACAAATATTGATGAATATTTCCATCGCATCTGTAACCATTTTGCAGAAATAAGATGGAAAGATTTTCCAGAAGATGGCACAGATGATTTGCACCTTTATCAGTACTATTATGCTGAAGATGAACTGTACGTAATCAAAAGCAATATTTCAGACATGATCGCATTTGAACATGCAAAGTCGCCGATCGATGCGCTTCGTTCGCTGGAGGACAAAATGGAACGCAAATCAAACAGTTTGGTTTTTATTAACGAAGGGGAGGAATAAAAATGGATACTGAAGCATTGTTTATTACAAGAAATTATATTGAGGAACACTTAGATAAATCAGATCAAAACCCAGATTTCACTGTTTTTATTGTTTGGAAATGCAAGGCGCTACAGAATTGGAAATATCTGCTGAGTTCTACTCTTTTTGATGGTATGTACTATGAACTTACCTACAATGGCGACAAAAAGGAATGGTATTTTGATGCGTATAAAAAGTTCGAGAATAGAGTGATCAAATGAAAAGAAGAGAGTTATACACTTGTGAAATTTGTAATACGGATTATGCTTCAGCGAAAGATGCGGAAGAGTGTGAAAAATCGCACCTACCAACTAAAGGAAAAGGATTCAAAGTAGAGGGTGTTTACCGACCATTTCGAGTGTGCAAAGACGGAGTGCCGGTGAAATTGTGGGTGACGTTTCCTGATGGAAGAAAAATTCTGTATAGGAGGTAGTAACACGAAAAATGAAGGTAGTATTGAATGAAGGTGCATACATGCCGGAGAAGGCACACAGAGCCGATGCAGGATATGACCTCAGAACACCAAAGAGAGTTGTACTTCGCAGACACGAGAGCGTTTGCATCGATACAGGCGTTCACATTGCAATTCCTGACGGCTGGTACGGAAAGCTCGAAAGCAAGAGCGGGCTGAATGTGAAACACAGCATTGTATCACTGGGCGGTGTGATCGACAGTTCGTATACCGGCAGCATTGTAGCGAAGCTGTACAATTTCGGGAATGAAGATTATGTGTTCGAGGCCGGAGACAAGGTTATCCAGATCGTGTTTATGCAGTGCGGAAGCTTCAGCCTGACACAGGTTGACGAACTGGAAGAAACCGAACGTGGAAATGGCGGTTTTGGGAGCAGCGGGAAATAATGGAATTGGTAAAATATAACTATAACGGTGTGATGATGACGCAGAAGGAAATCTGTGAGAAGACCGGAATATCACCATCAACGATGTGCAATCGGCTGCATGCCGGAATGTCCGTGGACGAGGCAGTTGCGAAGGGAATCGTGAAGAAGAAAATCACACGGCGGCCAAGTAAGAAAATAAATTACACAGTACCGCAAAATCGGATTTATGAAACGGACAGTTCCGGACAAAAACGGAAAAAGTGGGGATTTCTGAGTGAGAACGAAATCTATAATCTCAGAAAGAAATGCAAGGCATGCAAGCACGTATCAATGCAAGGAAGGTTTGTGAGTGGATGCAATTATTTCGACGATGTTGGGCACTGCCGGAGATGCGATCCAAGGGACTGCGAACAGTTTGGGTTTTATGAATATCAGGAATCCCAAACAAGAAGGAGAGGGCAGAAGCCGATGAGGTTTTGAAAAAATCCCACGCATAGAAACTATCGATGATTCTGGAACAAAAATAAAATAAAAAAGTAGATGTAATTGTGTGCATGCAACATAACATATTGATCAGCCTTCAATCCCTGGGCGTGGGCAGGGAGAAAGGAGGCACATAATTTGGGGGAGAAGACATGGGGAGCACACGGTACAAGCGAAACTATTATGCGAAATGCCCGTTCTTCACGAGGCAGGGCAAGGACAACATGAGCATAAAATGTGAAGGCGTTGTAGGCAAATACACTGTCAGTGTGTTCAGCAATAAACAGAAGATGGTCGAGTACAACAAAGCACACTGCTGCGATGATTACAAATCCTGTCCGCTGTATGCGGATCTGATGAAAAAATGGGGATAAAAAGAGGCGGGGGATCATTCCTCCGCTTTTTTGTAGTGCGCAGGGTGGGCTATATAAAGGCGTAAAGAATAATTACGATAGGGGATATAGGGCAGGAACACCATGACAAAGAAACAGGAAAAATATGTGCTGGCGCGTGTGGCAGGGAAGACACAGCGCGATGCGTATATCGAGGCGTTTGGCGGGAATGCAAAACCGGCATCCATAGACGTTCTGGCGTGCAGGCTGGAAAAGAAACCAGAGATTGCGGCTAAGATCGCTGAACTAAATGAACTGGCAAAAGTTAAGGCCGAGAGAGAAGCAGTTAAGAATGTCAGGGGGAAAGTTAAGATTGAGGATGATACGGTTAACATGCGTGCGCGAATCATCCGCGAATATCAGCGCATAGCGTTCGGCGAGGCCGAGGACATAGAAACCGAATATGTCTACGGGAAGGATGGAGTAGCCAAACCGATAAGAACGTATAAGCGGTCGCAGAACAGGGCGAAGATCCAGGCACTGAAAAAACTGGCTGAGATATACGGTGTCACGCAGGCAGACGAGCAGAGTGGAATACGAGTGGAGATACCGGATGAGTATAAGGATTACATGGCATGATCACACTGAAGATTGACAGACCATCAGAGAAACAGGATCTCTTCCTTCGGGGTAAATGTAAAAACATCGGCTATGGCGGCGCGAGGGGCGGAGGCAAGAGCTGGGCTATCCGCACCAAGTGCAAACTGCTGGGGCTGTACTACCCGGGAATAAGGCTGATGATCATGCGGCGCACATATCCAGAATTGCTGCAAAACCACATCCGGCAGCTGAAGAGGGAACTGGTCGATACAGGGGTATGTACCTACAACAAGTCGGAAAAGCAGATGACCTTCCAGAACGGGTCAACGATAGATTTCAAATATGCGCAGCGCGAGGACGATCTGGGAAGCTTGCAGGGATCCGAGTGGGACTGCATATTCATTGATGAGGCAACGCAGTTTGCAGAGGAAGAGCTGAAGATGATCACGGCGTGCTGCCGAGGCGTCAACAATTTTCCGAAGCATGTGTACTACACCTGTAACCCCGGCGGGATAGGACATGGGTACATCAAACGCATATTTATCGACCGGAGATTTGAGGAAAACGAGAACCCGGATGATTATTCATTTATCCAGGCACTGGTCACGGACAATTATGCCCTGATGGAAATGGACCCTGATTACATCAAAATGCTGGACGCGCTGCCGCCGAAGATCCGCGAGGCGTGGCGGTTTGGGAGCTGGGATATTTTTGAGGGACAGTTCTTCGAGGATTTTGTGGACGATCCGAAGCATTATGAGGACAGGCAGTGGACGCATGTGATTGAACCATTTGATATTCCATCGTCATGGACGATTTACCGGAGCTACGATTTCGGATATGCAAAACCATTTTCTGTGGGCTGGTGGGCGATATCTCCCGACGGAGTGCTGTACAGGATTCTGGAATGGTACGGTTGTACGAAAATACCGAATGAGGGAATCAAGTGGACACCTGACCAACAGTTCAAACACATAGCAGAAATAGAAAAACAGCATCCGTATCTGAAGGGTAAGAGGATACACGGCGTCGCCGATCCTGCGATCTGGAACAAGGAGAGCGGTGAGAGCGTGGCAGACGTGGCTGCAAAGTACCGCGTGTATTTCGACAAGGGCGACAACGAGCGGATTGCCGGATGGATGCAGGTACACTACCGCTTCCAGTTCGACGAGAACGGATGCCCCATGATGCAGATATTCAATAACTGCAAGGCGTTTATCCGCACGATCCCGCTTATGATGTACGACGACCACAAGCCGGAGGATTTGGATACAGACCTGGAAGATCATTGTGCAGATGAAGTCAGATATATGTGTATGACACACCCTATCAAACCACAGACACCACACAGGCAGGAAGAGCTGACCGACGACCCGCTGAACCAGAGGGTGCAGAAACAGAGGCCGATTTTCATAAAGGAGCATTGATATGGCACGGAAAAACAGACAGACAAGGCAGCCAAGCCCGGAAGAACTGATGATGATGCAAAATGCGCAGCAGCCGCGCCAGGATCCTACGAACGCGCAGAGACCGCAGGATCAGCCAGTACAGGTAGCTACAGACATCAGGAACGGACATCAGTACGCGCAGGATCACGGGACACCTGACCAGTCAGGGGAGCAGGAATGGGCGCAGAATCCTGCAAACAGCATCATACAGGCGGGAAATGACCCTGAAAAGCCGCCGATAGGCAAGGAACAGGTTCGGAAAGCACGGTTCACACTACAGAAATACAAAGAGGGAAAACAGCAGTACGAGGATCAGATTATCCGTGACGAGAAGTGGTTTAAGATGCGCCACTGGGATCTATTGAGGACACCCGACATGGCGGATCAGCCGGAACCGGCGTCCGGCTGGCTGTTTAATACCATAACATCCAAACATGCGGATTTCATGGACAATTTCCCGCAGCCGGATATCCTGCCGAGGGAGCCGGGCGACAAGCAGGAAGCAGAAATACTGTCATCCATCGTGCCGGTGATTCTGGAGCAGAATGATTTCAGGAAGGTGTATTCCGATGAGGTGTGGTACAAACTGAAACACGGAACCGGCATATTTGGCGTGTTCTGGGATTCCGGGAAGCTGAACGGGCTGGGGGACGTGACGATCCGCAGTATAGACGTCCTTAACTTATTCTGGCAGCCGGGGGTGAAGGATATTCAGGATTCAGAAAACCTGTTCAATGTGGAACTGGTGGACAACGACAGGCTGACTGAGGCGTATCCTCAGCTAATCGGAAAACTCGGTAAGGGATCCGACAGCACAATCAAGAAATATTACCACGACGAGAACATAGAAACGTCGAATAAATCAGCGGTCATTGACTGGTATTACAAGAAAAACATTAACGGGAAGATCACGGTGCAGCTCTGCAAGTTCGTGAACGATGAGGTGCTGTACGCGACAGAAAACAATAACTACACGGAAATGCAGCTGAAGGCAGAGCCTGTTTACACGCAGGACGGGATGCCGGCGACAGACCGGAACGGAAACTATGCCGTGAACTGGCAGCAGGAACCGGTGGCACCTTCCATGCGGGAGAGGGGACTGTATGACCACGGCCTGTATCCCTTTGTATTCGACCCACTGTGGAAGGAGCAGGACAGCCCATGCGGATTCGGATTCGTTCAGGTGTGCAAGTCCGCGCAGACATCTATTGACATCTTCAATGCCGCGATTGAGAAGAATGTGCAGTACACATGCAATCCCAGGTATTTTGTGCGGAACGACGGCGGAATCAACGAGGAAGAATTCAGCAATCCGCAGAACCTACTGGTGCATGTGGACGGCAATCTGGGAGAAGATTCGATGCAGCCCGTAGAATCGCCTACACTGGTGAATTCAAACTACATCAATATCCTTACCAGCAAAATCGACGAGATGAAGGAAATTGCCGGGAACCGCGATGTGTCTAACGGCGGCATCACATCCGGCGTAACCGCTGCCAGCGGAATCGCAGCGATGATGCAGTCATCCGGCAAAACATCGCGAGACCAGATCGCCACCACCTATGAAGCATACAAGGACGTCGTGACGATGGTTATAGAATTGATCAGACAGTTCTACGATATGCCACGGCAGTTCCGCATTACCGGCAAGAATGGTCAGGTAGACTTCGTTGAATTCGACAATACAGGGCTTCAGCCTGAAAGCCTTGGGAATGATTATGGCGTGAACATGGGATATCGGCTACCGGTGTTTGATATCAAGGTGGATGCGGAGAAGGAAAATGTGTACACACAGCAGGCACAGAACGAGTTTGCGTTACAACTGTACAGTAACGGCATGCTGAACCCGCAGTACGCAGACCAGTCACTCGCGGCGCTAGACATGATGGAATTCCAGGGCAAGGCTTCCGTGATTAACAAGGTGGCACAGAATGGGCTGATGTATCAGCAGATGCTCCAGATGCAGCAGCAGATGCTCCAGATGGCGGAGATGATCGACCAGCTGACAGGCGGGCAGACAAATCTTTCCGATACCTTGGCGACAGGCGTAAATACGCAGATGGCATATAATGCTGCGGATGTGGCACAGCGGAAGGGGGCGCAGACAACCGTTCCTTCCGGCAACAACATCACTTCCGGCGCGTCGGGAAACACAATCATTGACAACGCAAAACAGAGGGCTGCGGAATATACGCAGGTGAAATCATGATAATCGTAGAATACCGGGACACAGACAACCGGTGCGCTATCCATCTGACCGGACACGCCGGTGCTGCGGAAATAGGGAAGGATCTTGTATGTGCTGCCTCGACAGGCCTTGCGTGGGCGCTCAGGGAGTCGCTGGAAAAGTTCTGCGATGACTTCACTTCTGCCATGAAACCGGGAAATATCCTAATTTCCGCTGCCAAAAACAGCGACACAGAGGCGCGTTTTAGCACAATTATGGAAGGATACCGGTGGCTTGCGCAGAACTATCCTGAATACGTAAGAATAAATTGACAGGGGTGGTCTATATTTTACCGAAACACCATGTAAAAATTAGAATACAAGGAGCCGTGAGCCTAACTCACAGATTATAAAAAAGGAGTTTGCCCTATATGTTACATGCAAACAACCGCTTCCTGCTTCTACAGCTTCTGGCAGAAGAGGGAGCACAGGCTGATACCGGGTTCGCCGCCGGAGACAGCGGAGCCACAGAGGGGGCCGAAAGCGCTGGCGCAGGCGCAGAGACTTCGGAAGGGCAGGAGGCCGCACCTCCACAGGATCAGGCACCACAGACACTCGACGATCTATTCAAAAGCAACAAGCAGTTGAAAATTGAATACGACAACAGGGTGTCGCAGGCAATCCAGAAGCGTTTCAAGCACCAGAAAGACCTGAAGGAGCAGATCGACTCATGGCAGCCGACGCTGAACCTTCTGGCTCAGAGGTACGGCGTAAAAGCCGGAGACGACGGAAACCTTGACATGGCCGCATTGCAGAAGGCTATCGACGATGACAATTCCATGTACGAAGACGAAGCATTCAAGCGCGGGATGAACGTCGAAGATTACAAGCACATGCGACAGCTTGAAATGCAGAACGCTGACCTGATGCGGAGACAGCAGGAAGCACAGGAAGAGGAACACAACAGAGAAGAGTTCAATAAGCTTGTCGCCGAAAGTGAACAGCTGAAGCAGATCTATCCTGACTTCGACCTGAACACAGAGATGAGCAACCCGGATTTTGGACGACTCGTTGCTGTGAACATCCCTGTCCGCACTGCCTATGAGATTGTACACCACGACGAGATCATGGCGGGGACTATGCAGTACGCTGTGCAGAAAACCAAGTCCAACATCAGCAAGGCGATCCAGAGCGGTTCGCAGCGCCCGCAGGAAAACGGGACATCGCGTACTGCGTCGGGAGATGCCGGTGCATTAGATCCTAGCAAACTGACTATGAGTGATTTTGCAAGGATCAAGCAGGAGGCCGAGCGCGGAAAGCGCATCACCTTCAACTGACCTTGCCGATAAGCGAGGTAGATAAAATGATCAACAGATACGAACTGCTCCAGCTTCTGGCTGAGCCGAATACGAACGTAACGACCGCTGCGGCGACGCCGAACGACCTGTCGCCCACCATGAAAACCTTCTACGATACCCAGCTTCTGGAAAACGCCAGGGCGGATACCTATTTCAACCAGTTCGGCAAGAAGGTGAGCATCCCGAAGAACGGCGGCAACAAGATCGAGTTCCGCAAGTTCGACACCTTCGCAAAAGCCATGAAACCTCTCACTGAGGGCGTGACGCCTGATGGCGAGAAGGTAAACATGACAAAAATCGAGGCCGATGTGAACCAGTACGGCGACTACACCACGATCTCCGACAGGCTGGAACTGGAAGCTGTAGACCCGGTTATCATGAGCGTGACCGAGGAACACGGCGCACAGGCGGGCGAGACACTGGATACCGTAACCAGGAACGAAGTGCTTTCAGGAACGAACGTCATCTACTCTGGCGGTGTTACATCCCGTGACGCACTGAAACCGGCAAATGTCCTTACACCTGACGACATCCACAAGGCTGTCACCCTTCTGAAGAAGATGCACTGCCCGCAGGTGGAAGGCGGAGGATACATCGCCATTATCCATACTTCTGAGGCCTATGACCTCACGAAGAGTGACGAGTTTGTCGAGTGGAACAAATACACCACGCCAGAGAAGATGTACAACGGCGAGATCGGCAAGATGTATAACTGCCGCATCGTAGAGACCCCGGACACGAAGGTCTGGAAGACAACCAGCGGCGCTGTATACGGTACTGTCGTATTTGGTAAGGACGCATACGGAATCATCGACCCGTCTGCGGAGTCCCTTGAGGTGATCGTGAAGCAGAGAGGCTCTTCCGGTACGGCTGACCCTCTGAACCAGAGATCTACGGTCGGCTGGAAGGCGACGCACGCGGCGAAGATCCTGTATCAGAACCGCCTTGTCAGGATCGAGTCTGGTTCGTCCTACTCTTCCGTAGATGAAGAGAACTAAGGAGAATGACTATGGCTGTTAAAACAAATCCGAAACCTGTCAATGCAGAAAACCACCCCGACTGGGTGACTGTCAAACTGCCGAAGGCGCTCAAAGGACAGCAGAATTTCGAGGAAGTATCCGTGAACGGGCGCGTCATGAATATCATGAAGGGCGTACCGGTAAAGGTCCCGCCGGAATTCGCAGAAGTGCTCAGGCACCAGGCAGAGATGCATGACGAGGCCGACGATTTCATCATCGAAAACGCCAACTAAGCGGCAGGGAGTGGGGAATCATCCCTGCTCCCTGTTTTCGTATTCAGGGAGTAGTTATGAATGTAACGGAATTGATTTCCACATATGATGAACAGCGCCCAAACAAGGTGAGCGCAGGGCTGAAAAGCCGGTGGATCAAAGACCTTGAACGGCTTCTGTACACAGAGACCATATTGACACACGAGGGCGACCCGAGGTTCACGCCTGCAGAGACACCAGAGGAATATTTCGGGAAGTGGGATGATACATCAGATATCATCGCGCAGCCACCATATTCCAGCGTGTACATCTACTGGATGGATATGCAGAACACAGCCAACCAGAACGACACGAAGCGGTACAACTGGGCGGCCACAATGTACAACAATGCCCTTTTGTCATACCAGCAGTATTACAACAGGACGTATTCCCCGAAGCAGAGCCAGAGTGCAATCATCAAACACAGGTGGTGGACGTAAATGTTTTATCCTACAGTGACAGACAACCAGAATACGCGGGAAAGCATCTCCCAGTGGCTGGGGTATAACCACAATTATTCCGCTGCCGACGGCGAGATGTATGACATGAAAAACCTGTCGTCCGATAACTACCCTCTGATGTCACCGCGCTCTGTGCGCCCGGTGCTGTTCAAGTTTGAAAAGAAAATCCGCGGGATCCTGTACACCGACGAAACGCTGGCCTATTTCGTCGGGCAGAAGCTGTATTTCGGCGACGATTCCTATGATTTTTCCCAGTATATACCGGACGATGACAGTGACGTGCAGCTCCTGAAGATGGGGGCATACATCCTGATATTCCCGGCGGGCGCGTATCTCAATACGGCGAATACCAGTGATATGGGTTACCTGGGATCGTCCTACACAGCCGGAGAGGGTGTGACCGTTACCTATTCTATCTCCGACTCTTCCGGCAATGCCCTGGACGCGCAGGATTCTACAGGCCACACAAGGAAGGTTATCACGTCCAGTGTACAGCCCGACGTCGAGGCAGACGAGATATCTGATGGCGATTACTGGATCAACACGTCAGACAATGGACTGTACATGTATTCCGGCGATAATTCCAGGTGGACGACAGTCCCCACAACTTATGTAAAAATCACGGTTCCGGGGAGCAACCTGTCAGAAATTTTCAATGTCGGGGATGCGGTGACGATGAACACGTCTGTCCCTGATATCAACGAGGGTTCAATTATCGTCAGCACCGGGGACGATTTCCTTGTAGTGATCGGCATGCTTCCGGGGTATGCGGTACGTTCACAGGAAACAGATTCATCGTGGCGGCTGAAGATAGAGCGCAGGATTCCCACGATGGATTATGTTTGCGAGAGCAACAACAGGATATGGGGATGCTACTACGGGATCAAAAACGGCGTGCTGGTAAATGAGATCTATGCCAGCAAGCCCGGAGACCCGAAAAACTTCTATGCTTACGGGACAACCGCCGACAGCGCCTATTCCCTGTCTATCGGAAGCCCCGGAGCGTGGACGGGATGCATCGAATACGGCGGCTATCCCACCTTCTTCAAGGAAAACGTCATCTATAAGATTTTCGGGCGTTATCCATCCGAGTACCAGCTGGTTACGATTAACGCGAGGGGCGTGCAGCAGGGATCGGCGAAAAGCCTTGCCATCTGCGGCGAGTACCTGATTTACAAGAGCGTCGCGGACATCTGCGTATTCGATGGTTCTACACCTACATCCATCAGCGCGGCGCTGGGAAGGGATTCTGTATATTACGCTGCGGTGGGCGGTTCCTGCCTGAGCAAGTATTACATTTCCATGACTGACCAGAACGGGGAACCGGCGCTGTTTGTTTACGACCTCTCGTACAATATCTGGTACAAGGAAGACGATTTGAGGATCACACAGTTCACGTCCAGCAATTCCGGGCAGATGTACGGTGCTTCCTCTGACAACCAGATTTACGGATTCGGCGTGCGGGAGAATGTCATGTATCTGCACCAGCTGACCGGAGAGGAATATGTCGAGTGGATGGCAGAGACCGGAGACATGGGGATGGAATACCCTGACAGGAAACTGGTGAACCGCCTGACACTCCGGGCATACATCCCGATAGGGTCAGAAATAAACGTCGAGATCCGGTACGACGATGGGCAGTGGGAACTGGTAGACACCTTGAGGGGCGATGGAACCGTGAACACGCAGACATGCCAGATATGGCCTACAGAGTGCGACCACTTCCGGCTAAGGCTATCCGGGCATGGAGACATGAGGATATATAAACTGTCCAGGACGCTGGATACGACGAGCGAGGAATGATATGGCAGACGTGGTAATCAAAAAGCCGGATCTCAATTCGGACGACGTGAAGAAAAACATAGCCACGATTGACACATGGATCCATGACACAGCGGACAAAATTAACTATTTCATGGGGCATGTAGGCGCGGAAAACATCAGCGACGATGTGATCAATACTGAGACTATCGTCAGGGTTATTGCCGAGATTGATTCCAAACAGGGGCTTATCCGGTTTGACACATTACCCAGGGAGAACTCCAATGCGGCTATCACTTCCGGCGGCGTATACAATGCGATGAACGCACAGTACAGCCAGATGATGAATGTTATCAGGTCATCCCCGTTTACAGTGAAGGGCGGCAAGGTATGCGTCCGGTGCAGGAGGAAGACATGAGTGACGAATATGAATTTGTGGAAGAGCCTATTGTCCTGGATTCGACCGCGAAAGACATACTTACTGCTGTCAGGGCGCTTGCGTCAAACGTAGGGACGGTAGGAAACCAGCTTGCAACGGTTGCGCTGTATCTCAATGATATTAATTATACGCTGAAGCACATGAAAGTTATTTCCGGCGGTGGTGGCGAAGAGGAAGAAGATGTCACCGAGACGACATACGAGACTGGCGGCATTCTCACAAACGAAGAGGCGACCATTGATTCCGATGGAATACTGACGATATCGGGCGCGTGGCTGTCACTGGGAGAGATCCTGTGCTTCCCGACGGCGGAAGAGATCGGCAGTGCGGAAGTATCCGACGGGATTTATTCTGCGGGGGATACGGCAATAGATGTAAATGGCGTGATCAGCATTCCTTATTCCGTAGTCACAAACGATATTTTGACCGTTGCCTCAGCGAAAAAAGATCCGGGAACGGCCTCCGTATCATCGGATGGCCTCGTTGGGTATGACAGCGACATGACGATTGATTCTGGCGGGATCCTGGCGGCGGGATTTGATGAGAGCGAAGGGATTCTGCAAAAGGCAGAGTGAAAGGAGCAGATATGAGCAGGAATGAAGACGTGGTAAAGGGCTTCCGAACCACAAGCGGCGTGAAGAAATATGACTATGCAGCACTGGAGAACCAGCCATTTGGTGACAATTCCGATGGCACAGTGAAACAGCTGGATGGAAAATACGCGCCGGGCGCTTCCCTTGCGCTCGACGGGACAAAGCTAACGCTTACAAACGCAGATGGGACGACATCGGAAGTGACGCTCTCCAAGGGAACAATCTACACTCTATCGGTGGAAGGGAGCGCCATTAAGCTTACTGACAGCGACGGGAACACACAGTCTATCACTGTAAAGTCCCTGCCGGACACCACGGCGGAAGATGCGGGCAAAGTCCTGAAAGTAGGATCAGATGGAACGTGGGGCAAATCTGCCGAAAAGACCACGACGGTTGACGCTTCCGTAACGCAGTCAGGGTCAAACGCGGTGAGCGGTGCTGCAGTATACAGTTTTGTGAACAGCCAGATTGCATCACAGATCAGTGATGCGGTGGCAGCATCTTACTGAAGGGGGTAGTGATGAGAGTTGACCCATCATTTTGGATTGCACTTGCTTCCCTGATTGTCGCGGTGTTTGTCGCGGCATTCAATACCCGGCACACAAAGACCGGGGATGTGGAAGGCCAGATTGAACATGCGAAACGCGAGGCTTCAAGGGATGCCAGGATCGACGCGAAACTGGATTCTATCCAGCTGGACACAACAGAGATCAAGAACGAGCAGCGGAGCATACGAAACGAGGTTACGGATATCAGCCGCAGAATCACTGTCGTTGAGGAATCTACAAAGAACGCCCACAAGAGGATAGACGAGATAGACGACAGGCTGACGCATGGCAAAGAAGGAAACACATAACATTTTCTTTACATTCCTCCTTAGGGGCGGTCACAATTTCGTGGCCGCCCTTTTGGGTGGGCTATAAATAGCCATCTTAATTCAATAGAATTCAAGATAGATAATACGCACGAAAGGAGCGGAATCATGGCGAAAACGAAAACCAATACAAGTAGCCGAACAACCGGCGGGAGTACCACCTCCACAACCGGCGGCTCTTCCTCTGTCACCAATACCCATTCGCAGACTACGGGCGGTTCCACCTCCGTAACCAATACAACGAGAAACTACGGGTCAAAATCGGTAACGAACGGTGGCGGCTCATCCAGAACAACGACGACTACTGCGGCAACCGGCAAAGTAGCACCGAATACGCAGGCGAATCTCGATAAGTACAGCAATGCGTATACGCCATCTGCACAGCTTGATGCGTCGCGGAGAAACCTTCAGGCGAACAGTAAGTATACGCCTTCCGGCGATGTGACAGCGGCAAGGGGAGCGGTGGATGCTTTCGGGAATTACTCCCCGTCTTCCAATGTGCAGGCTGCCTACCAGAACCTTCAGAACACACTGGCGAATAAGCCTGCTTCGTTTTCCTCTGAGTACGAAACACAGATGAATGATCTGTACCAGAAGATCATGAATAGGCCTTCGTTCCACTACAACATGAATGCGGACGCTTTGTATCAGCAGTACAAAGACCAGTACATGCGCGGTGGAAAGTCTGCCATGAATGATACGCTCGCCTCTGCCAATGCACAGACCGGCGGGTATTCCTCTTCCTACTCCCAGGCAGCGGCACAGCAGCAGTACCAGAATTATCTTTCTGAACTAAACAACATTGTCCCGCAGCTACAGCAGAACGCGTTTTCACAGTACCAGTACGAAGGGAACCAGCTGCAGCAGAATTTTGAGAATGCAGGGTCGCTGTATTCCAGGGACTACAACAAGTGGAGGGCGAGTGTATCTGACTGGCAGTCTGACAGGAACTTTGCCCTGCAGAACTATCAGGGCGAACGGCAGCAGGACTACAACGAGTTTTCTGGGAACAGGAACTATGCACTCAGCAAATACCAGGCGCTGGCAAACATGGACTGGAACCAGTTCGCTTCGAACAGGGAATTTTACCAGAACCAGTACAACAGCGACAGGAATTTTGAGTATCAGGACTATGTGAACAACCGCAATTACTGGAACCAGGAATACTGGAACGAGCGGAACGCGGAAAAAACCTCGACGTCCAATACGGATACGACGAACTGGTCAAGGACGGATACATCGGGCTGGGATAACACGACAAGCCGGACGGATGAGCGAAACTGGAGCAATACAGATACTACGAGCAGCACGAACACCAGAAGCTGGCAGAATTCCAACACATCCAGCTGGTCGAACACGAACAGCTCATCTGTGGCCGATGCGGCGGCAAAGGCATATAACAGCTACAAGAGCGCAAAGAATGCGTCGGGCACTGGAAATATTTACCGCATGGGAATGATGAAGGCGAATAAGCCCGGCGGCAGCGACAAATTGATGAAAAACGGCGGAGACATCTGGTACAGGTCACACTAAGGAGATAATCCATGAGCTTCTATAACAACAAATACGGCGTAACCGTATACGAGTCTAACGATGAGGCAGATGCTGCCTTTGCTGCAACGAGGGAAGAGCGCGAGAGGCGGCGCAGAGAGGCCGAGGAGAGGCTTTTAAGACAGCGGCAGGAAGAACAGCAGAGGATAACGCAGGAAGCACAGCAGCAGGCACAGGCGGCAGCAAATAACGCGGGAAGATTCAATGAACGGTTGAACGCCCCAAAGTATGATATGGGGAACAGCAGCCTCAATAACAACGTCTTAAACCAGGCACGCCAGTACAACCATGCGCAGGATCTTCTTGCTGATGACACGGTAAAGGACTGGACCAAAAAGAGGGCGCAGCAGGATATGCAGAACGCAGAAACGGCGGCTCAGAACGCCGGTGTTGACGCAAAAACATTCCAGCTCTACCAGCTGTATGCGCGACAGGCACAGCAGAGAATGGCCTCAGAGACAGAGATCAAGCCGGTTGACGCGGATACACAGAGGCTCTTCAACCAGTATAACCAGTACATGACGAGGGCAAAGGAACTGACGAAGAGCGCGACGCAGGATGCGCAGTCCAACAGCGAGCGCAACGCGGCTTTCTCCAATGCCTACAATCTGGAAAACCAGATTAAGAAGAAAACGGGCATGTCCGATAAACTGTTCCGGCAGTATGCAGAGAGCGGCTCCACCGAGCAGGCCGTCATGAACACGGATGCACAGTACAACTGGCTGTCAAACAACATGTCGAAGAGCCAGCTGTCTGCGCTGGACAACTATCTCACGCTGGAAGACCAGGGCAATACTGCTAAAAACAAGATCAACGCGAATCTTAACAGGCAGAACGGAATAACGAAGAGCGCTGGCGAGTACCTGAAGGAAGCGCAGGGGAATCTTTCTGATAAGGATTTCCAGACCGCTTTACAGTATGGGCGTGTTGTGCATGACGCAAATAAACAGCAGTTCCTGTCAAATGCAATCTATCGTTCGGAGCATACCGATAATAAGGCTGTCAATATGGCAAACCAGATAGCGGGTAATGCTGCGAGCGTATTTGTCGCGCCTGTCACAGGAATCATGAGCGGCGTGAATGCGCTGTCAACGGGGATCGGGAACGGGTATGTCAACCAGTACGGAAAGCTGAACGTGCTCAACAATTTCACGCAGGCGCAGAGACAGAACACGGCACAGGATGTGTATGACTGGGAGTACAACAGGCACGGCGCTACTGCTGCGCAGGCGTTGGCAAATACCTATCAGGCCGGGATGTCCGCCGCGGATTCCATATGGGCGGGCATGATCGGCGCGGAGGGCGTGAAGGCACTTGGCATTCCTGCCGGGACAAAACAGGCAGAGATTGTGCAGGATCTTGTAACGCTCCCGAACATGGCTTCCGGTGCGGCTGCACAGCAGTATGCTGAATATCAGGAAGAGGGCATGGATCCGAGAAAAGCGGTCGTGCTTGCCGGGGTGAACGGTGCTGTCGAATGGATAACAGAGAAGGTTCCGCTTAACAACCTGCTGGAAATGTCCGCACAGAAGGGCGGGAAAGGAGCACTGAAGCGTTTCCTGAAGTCCTGGGCTTCTGAGACCTATGAGGAAGGCGCGGAGGAAGTAGCCGGAGACCTTCTGGACGCGGCAGCGGATATCATCGCGAACGGCAATCAGTCCGATTTTTTGCAGATGCGCGATAAATACCAGAAGCAGGGCATGAATTTTAAAGACGCGACAGCGAAAGCCACAAAGGACTATGTAGCACAGCTGGCGACAGATTTTGCCGGCGGTGCGCTGGGCGGCGCTGTTGGTGGCGGGCTGTACGGCGGCCTCAATCTGCATGATTCCTACAGGCAGGGGCGCGAGGTATTCAACTCAAACGAGGCGCAGGACTTCCGGGATATGGAGGATGCAGTATCCATCGATACTGAGGACGAGGGATATAATAAAGCGTCTGCGGAATTCAGGACGAAAGCCGAGGACATTGCTAATAAACTGGACAACGGAGAAAAAGTGTCGAATGACCAGAGGGCAGAGCTGGCACAGGATTACCAGAATCTTGTGTCTGCACAGCAGAGCGCAGAGCACGAAGGGCGCAACATCAATAAGGAGTCCGTCGACATCCAGAGCCCGGAGGAAGACAGAACCATTTCTGTCCCTGAAGAGGAGATTCCTGAACAGTACAGGGCGAAGAGCGCCACGCATGATGATGTAGTGGACGCTATCGCAAACATCCAGACAGCCGACGATGCGGCAGCGGCGCAGAGGATGGTACAGGGTGTTTCTGATGCGCAGGACGCGAAGACGCTGAACCGGCTCCTGTCGTTCAAGGTGCAGAGCATGGAGAATACCGGGAAACTGAACCGCAACGAGGTATCCGAGGCTCTTTCTATGCCTACGGAACAGGAAATGTGGAAGTCTGCGGCATCCGGGAACCGGTATACAGATGAACAGGTACAGTCCCTTCCTGAAAATTTACAGATCGCCTACAACGAAGGGGTCATCTACAACGAGAACGCAGTGTCCAGCCAGAAGGTGAACGCGAAGGAGCTGAAAATTTCCGTCAACAACAACCAGCTGACCGGAGAGGTATCTTCTGTAGGCAACGACGCAGCGCTCACCTTAAAGAACGGGGAGACCGTAAACTTTCAGGATGTTGCGGGGAATCTCTCTGACAATGTGCGGAGAGCCTATGCCTACGCAACGCAGAAGGCCACCACGGGTGCCGCAAATGTATTTTTGAAGAACATGCCATCTGAGGCACCGATCGCCTCTTACAGCCGGTATTTTGACCGCCTTTATACAGCAGGAGCAACAGGGCAGAATGAGAACACTTCCCTTAATCAGTCTGCCATCCTGAAGGAGTATATGCCCGTATCTGCCATGAAAGAAATCTATCAGCAGGGCGTAATGGATACCCGGGCATCCAATATAAAAGAGGCTTCAGAAGTGGCGCAGGCACCTGTCCGCAAGGGCGCTCCCAATGCGAACGGCAGCTGGATCATAGACAACCGCACCAACAAGACGGGAGATATCGAATATAAGGATCTTCTGGAAGCGGTAGGAAATAAGCTCGGCGTCAACATTGAGGTTACGGATAAGCTGGCTTCCGGTATCAATGGAGAATTCGACCGGAACCTCTCGAAGATTGTCCTGAACGCGAACAGCGACAAGACATTCTCAATCCTGATGCACGAGGGGATCGGCGAGTATCTGACGAAGTACAACCGCGAGGATCTTGACAGCATCCGTACTTCTGTCATGGACTATATCCGCGACACAAAAGGAGCAGATTATTTCACGAAGCTCGGTGACAGATATTTCTCCACCTATCGCCAGTACGAGGGCGACAAGTCCCTGATCGAGGCATATGGTGAAATGGTCAACGACTCTATCGGCGGTGTGTTCTCTTCTGAGAAGGGCATGGAAGATTTCACGAAGTGGCTCACGGCGAATAAAACGGAGAAGGAAGCAACAACATTCCGGGACAAGGTGAAGAACTTTTTCGACGGGACCATTGACGCGCTTCACAAGATGGTTCATAAGTCCAGCCTGCCGGAAGCATCCAGAAACACGGCGAGGATGGCAGAGGATAATGCGTCGAAACTGAGAACGCAGATCCTGTCTGCGATGGACAAGGCGATTGCAAACTACCAGAATGCCGGAACAAATGGGAATATGATCAGCGAAAACGAGAACACAAAATATTCGATCAACCCTATACCGGAGGATATTGACGACCAGATAAAAGCCAACAGGGAAAACATTCTTTCTATGGATGCTGTGTCATCAGTGGACAACGATGTGTTTCCGAATGACGGAACGCCATTTGATAAAAAGGCAGAGAAATTCTTTGAAGAGCACAAGAACAATGCATACAATCCGATTCTCGGAGATATTGCCCTTGATCGGAGGGGAATAAAAAATGATCTCGCACACGGAGTGAAGATTACTCGCAGAAAACTGATAACATTTGCGTCTATTCCCGATGTGATTTCCAAAGGACTTGTAATTGATTATAAGCAGAATTGGAAAAACAGAGGATATGATTCGGCTATTATCGCTGCGCCTGTCGTTATTGAGGATGCTGACGGAACAGGTAAATGTGCAGGAAATTACCTTGTTGGGGTAGTGGCTCAAAGGAAGGAGGACCAGAACCTGCAAAGGTTTTATCTGCATAAATTTGCAGAAATTAAAACGGGCGAGTCTTTCGAAAATGCCGGAGGCGATGCTTCATCAGCAAGTCTTACCCGGATAGACTCGTCCGTTACTAATAAATTACTACAAATTTTACAGAACGACAATGGGGAAAATGACAAAAACGCAAGAGGCAAAATCGGCGATATTTCAAAAATACCGAATGTAAAGAAATTATCCCTGGACACTGACCAGCCGGTGCAGCAGACAAAAGATCTCATTGCCGTACACAATCTTGACATTAACCAGCTTATCAGTGATATCGGGCTGGGTGGATTTCCTATGCCTTCAATCGCGATTATTCGTGAGGGAATGCAGCACAGCAAATACGGTTCCACTTCTGTTGTGTTCTACAAAGATACGATAGACCCGAAGGCAAGCACCAGAAACAAGGTTTACGGCGGAGATGCGTATACACCGGAATTCCCGCGGATTGAGTACAAAATTAACGAGAAGAAACTTAAAAGCGTTGCAAGTGAAGTTTCATCGCTCACAGGGAAAGCTTTCAACTCGAACGGCATGATTCAGCTTCGCTTGGATCCGACGAATGCAGAGAATGCAATCAATAATAACAACGGAGATATTTACCAGACATACAAGAATATTCCGGTGATGCAGCTTGCTTATCTGAACAGTGTTAGCCAGAATATTGCGGTTCCAACAAAAGAGGAACCGATGAAAAACAAGGAGCTCATAAAGTGTATTGCCAGACTGTTTGACAGTGTGGATCAGTTTGATAAAGATGACGTTTCCGGCTACTCCTATTACAGCGAGCACCCTGAGTTTGTTGAGAAGGTGAAGAATGTTATCAGGGATTATTATGATGAAGCGTTTCCTGATTTCAAGGATAGTGATCACCCATCGTTTATGAAAAAATACAATTCAATGGGTGAACTGTATACACATGATTTTGGATTTAACCAGTACAACAGTACACTCTATGACGTGAGACGTTACCTCAGGGGTCTCGGCCGGGTAACTGATGAAGAAGAGCTAAGAAAAATTCTTAATGACAGAATTTCAAAAAACGAAGGCGGATACAAAAGGTGGATTGAAAATCTGTTCGATGGCGTGATTGAAGACAAGGGGATTCGGAATAACAAGGATGAATATACAGATGCCGGCAATGCCCGAAGCTGGAAAACTCTTCATGATCCGGTGACGCTCAACAACATTGTAAAAGCTATGCGCAGCGAAGGAGCCAAAGGCTCTTCTGGAATCGGCGGAAACGCATTTATTGCGGTCGCAACGCAGGAATTTTCTTCTGTCGCGGCAATCCATAAAAACGAGAACATGCTGCATATTGCCACCGAAGAGGAATACGCCAAGGCAAAGGATGATATTTTCGAACAGCTTCTCAATATTGCAAGCCGCATGAACGGTAACTCTTTTACCGCCACTGACAATATCGTTGATGCTATCTCCAAAACAAAAAATCCTGAGCGAATTGAGAAAATTCTTTCTGACTGGGGGATGGATGTATACCCAGGCGCCGGAAAAGACATTGTTTCTTTGGCAAAGAAGGCGTCTCAGCTCCCGACGGGATATTTTGAAGCGAAACCTCAGAGGGCAGTGGCACTGAACGAGATCGCTGCAGTTGTCGCGCCTGACAATATTACTGAGGAACAGAGAAAAATCCTTGAAGACAATGATATCAACTATCTCACTTATAAGGCGGGCGATGAAAACGACCGCGCCTCTGTAATAAGTTCGCTGGAGAATATTAAATTTTCAAGAGACGTTGAGACCGAACACGAGACGGTTCCGGCAGATACGTCTGATCCACTTGTATATTTCAAAGGTACGAAAGCAGAACAGGCAGAGGCTGACAGGATGGAAGAAGCGGCGGTCAGCAAGTGGCGATCCATCATCAATTCTGACGGATTCCAGGCGCTGGAATTCCAGAACGGATTCGGACATACAGTGGTGCTCAGTAAATCTGTTCGCAAAGGCGAAGACTGGCAGCTGTCGTGGTTCGACGACAAGGGTGCTATCATGCACGAAGTCTGGAACTACGACGACAAATACCATAATTTTTCCGATCTGCCGGAACATCTGTACCGCGAGGCTGGAAGATCTACCGAAACAGATGTAACTGTGCTGCGTGACAAGAGAGCAAAACTGTCCGTAGATGTGGATTCCGAAGGAAATAAGTTGACCGTCGCACAGCAGAAATATTTTATGGATTCGAAGGTACGCGATGATGAGGGCAGGCTTATTCCGATGTATCACGGAACAGAGAATGCGGGGTTCACAATATTTGACCCGGATATGCAGAGTTCGGGTAAAGCGTTTTTCTTCTCTGATTCTATTGAAACCGCGAACGGATACAGCGGAAACCATGAATTGTTTGTACCGCGTAAATTCGGTTCTGCTGAAGATGTACAGGCACAGATTCGGAAAGAAATGCGAGATGATGAGTACAGCGTCAGAAAAGAGGGTAGGAGGTATGTGCTCTATGATGGCGATGATCTGGCAGATACTTTTGATAATCTGGATGATGTGTACATGGGATGGCTCGATTATTCCGGCTTTGGCGGAGACGCCGCGATTTACAAGACATACCTTAATATCACGAATCCGTATGTTGTCGATGGCAAAGGTACGAACTGGGATGGACTCCCCGAAATTGAAGGCTATGGAAACACAACCAATGCATATGTCGATTATGCGAGAGATAATGGATATGACGGCGTGATTTTCAAAAACATTATGGACACGGGACTGTATGGATCGAAGTTCACACCTTCAATGGTTGTAGCTGCATTCGATTCCAACCAGATTAAGTCTGTGCTTAACCAGAATCCTACAGATAATGAGGACATCCGGTATTCCTTAGACATTCCAAAGTCCCGCGATATTTATGAAGATGAAGATGGATTCCTCACATTCGACGGTCCCAGTGACACAGACGATCCTTTCGGCTTCGATTTTTCCGGCAGTAATGATGCAGTGACCGGCAGTATTTCCCTGCTGGAGGAAGGCAACGAAGCGCTGAAGGGAACGGAAGTAGACATGAAGCTTGTGAACCGCATTGCTCGGGAGTTTTCCAAAGGCACAGACATTAAAGCGACCAACCTTGCTGACAACATGGCAAAGGTGTTCGCGTACATGCAGAACAAGAATAATGAGATCAACTATAACGACATGATGCGTATTGCCACTGAGGTTATGCAACCCGTAGTGGATGCCACCATGATTGAGGATGGAGACCGCGATACGTTCAACGCACTGAAAAAAGCGCTCTCTGGATATCAGACCATACGCCTTACACCCGATCAGGTCGAGGCGATTGATAACGCGGTTGGTTATAAATCATTCGTTGGTTCGCTCCTGGGGACTATGAAGTTCTCGAAAACAAAAGGCATCAGCCTTGACAGCATCTATGCCGAGATCGCCAATACGCCTGAGTTTATGGGGATGATTGACATAGATGTGAACGAAGGCGAACAGCCGATGCAGATTTATGATGCGGTGAACATGTTAAGGCCTCGCGCGAGGAAGATGTCCGACGGTGCTGAAAACTACGGCGATAATAAGACTGCAGCCTATGACATGGCACTCCGGTTCCTGGGCGAATACTACGAGGAAGCAGGGAAGAAACTGGCGCTGCAGGGCGATAAGAAAAATGCGGATGCACTGAAAAATTACAAGGCTAAGATGCGTGACAAGGAGCGGGAATACCGCAAGTCTGTGCGCGACCGGTACAACGAGAGATTGAAGAGGTTCAAGAGTGATTACCGCGAACGGTACAGGGAGAAAATCAATTCCAGCCGCGATGAATTCAGAGCGAAGATGAAGGAGGGCATCGCAGAAGCAAAGGCACACGCAGAGAACACCTATAAGGAGCGTATGGAGCGCCAGAAGAGGAATGACTTGCGGAAGACCATCGACACGCAGATGAAGGGCATCATTGACATGATGGAGCACCCGACGGATGAAAAACACGTCGCAAAAGTTCTCGAAGAGCCTCTGGCTGACTTTATCAGCATGTTTGACTTCGTCACACCGGAGATTAAGCAGTACAAGTCTGGTGCGAACAAGGGTAAATGGTACGCCAGAATCTTCGACCGGATGGAAGGAACCAGACCGGTTTTTGATACGATCATTGCCGGAAGCTACGAGGAAGCCTACAAGGCGGCGAACGATACGGTAATGCAGAAACTGTACAATAACAGCGGATCCAGAAATGCGCGTTCGTGGCAGGATCGAATGCAGAATGTCATCAATCTGTTGTATAAGACCAAAGATGAAGACGCGCAGATGGACACCGACACGATGGAGATGAGGCTGTCGTTTGACCCCGACCTTGCCGCAGAGATGGAAGACCTTGTGAAGAGGAACAGGGACGTCGTTTCTGTTTCGCAGCTCGACTCCGGCGATCTTGGAACCCTGCACAGGTTCCTGACGAATGTTGAACATGTCATCAATCAGGCAAACAGATTCTACACTGACAGAATCGACATGTCTGTCCGGGCAGCGGCGCAGGATTTCTTTGACCATGCGGACAAACACGGGAAATACCAGAATAGGAAGAACGGAAAATATCATACCCAAATTTACAATGCAGTTTATGACCTTGTGAATGTGTCTATGCTTACACCGTACAGTTTCATGAAAACAAAGGGAACCGGAGCGTCAGCTATGTATGATGATTTAAGAGCCGGGCGTGACAGGAGAACCGAGTGCATCCGGGAGGCCGAGGACGTTTTCAAGAATAATATCCTGAAGGACATAGACAGGAAGGAACTGCGCAAATGGAGAGATAATGCGAGAACGCTCTATGTCACCGAGAATGGAGCGGCTGAAAAACGCATTGCCGGTGCAAAGCAGATACGGCTGAGCGACGCTCAGATTATGAGCCTGTATGAATTGATGAAGCGCCCCGATGCATGGAACCATGTTCCGGGCGGGTTCAAAGTCAGGGACAAACAGAGCGTAAACGTGAGCGATACCGCAGTGCATCTGAACACTGCAGAGCGCGATGCGCTGTTTAAGCTGTTGAGCGACCAGCAGAAGGAACTGGCGGACAAAATGCAGGGCTTTCTTGTAGATTATTGCTCCAAGTGGAACAACGATGTGTCAAGGACGATGTATGGGTATGAAAAATACTCGGATCCGCACTACTTCCCGATGGATACCGATGATACAACCACAGCATTGAACAACAAAAACAATGGTAATGACGTCAATGCGATTGCTAATCAGGGATTCACTAAGTCAACCAACCGGAAGGCGACCAATGCGCTGGTGATTTCAGATATCTTCGACGTCGTTGTAAGGCACATCAGCAATTCTGCGACATATAAAGGATACGCGACATCTATCGCAGATCTTTTGAAGTGGTGGAACTATAAGGAATATGTCGTGGGAGAAAATGGAATCGTAGATATCCCTTCAACAAAAGGGAAAATGATCAGTGCATATGGAAGGGGCGCTGGACAGTACATTCCACAGCTCATCAGGGATCTGAACGGAGAGATTCAGGGAAGAACGGTGGATTCAAAGTTTGCTGACCGGATGGTATCAAATTTCAAGGCGGCTGCAGTAGGAGCGAACCTGAGAGTGGCTATCCAGCAGCCTACCGCGATTATGAGAGCGGCGGCAACGATGGATCCCAAGTATATACTGAAAGCGCAGCTTTCGGTTCCGCAGGCAAAGAAACTGGCCGAGTATGCACAGAAGAATAACTCTATTGCTTACTGGAAGTCGCATGGTTTCTACGACACCATGATGGGACAGTCAATGATGCAGATTATCACAGGCGAATCCTCGTGGTATGAGGCTATCAAAGACAAGACTTCTGTGCTCGCACAATGGGGCGACGATGCAACTTGGGGAATCCTGTATAAAGCCGTAGAACTGGAGACGGCAGACCAAAACAAGGGAATTGACCAGAGGACGACGGAGTTCCGTGACAAGGTGAATGAGAGATTCAATGATGTGATCGACCAGACGCAGGTAGTTGATGGCGTTCTGGAGCGCTCACAGTTTATGAGATCGCAGGACGCGTTTGTGAAGATGGAGTCCGCATTCCAGGCGGAGCCTACAAAGAGTTTCAATATGCTCTACAGGGCGCTTGTTTCGGGCAATAAGAAACAGATTGCGAGAAGCGTTTCAGTATTCATCGGCACGGCTGTCCTGACATCCCTTGCAGCGTCTATCATGGACGCTTTCAGGAATCCTGACGACGATAAGAGGTGGTATGAAGTATACGAGGAAAAGCTGAAGGAAAATCTCGGCGACAATCTGAACGTCCTGAACCTCTTCCCATATGTGAAGGATATATTCTCGATGTTTGAAGGATACGACATGCAGAGGCTCGATACACAGGGCATCGCGGATCTCATCCAGAGCACAAAGGGCGTTATGAAGTGGGTAAATGGCGAAGGAAGTAAAACCGGTTACGGAGTTATTAAAGGTTTCACAAAGGGATTTTCTGAGGCTACCGGCATTCCTGCTTATGGTGCTTTGCGCGAGGTGGAGACGCTTAATAACAGCATGGCACAGTATTTCGGCGTCGGTCAGAAGTGGGAGACCAGCAAGGAAACAACCTCACAGAAAAAAGACACGCAGTACAGGAGCCTGATCGAAGCGATAGACAAGGGAGTGGGCGCTGATGTGCAGATAAGAAAACTCGTCGGAACGACCGGATACGATGGCAAACCGATACGCGCACAGGATATCTACAGCTACATCATGTCCACTTATAAAGAGGACTATCAGAATGCAGAAGGAGTTGAGAAAAGCGAGCTGAAAAACAAGATCCTGAAGGCCGTGGATATCGTCGGTGATAAAGATGATGCTGAAGCAAAAATGAAGGAATGGGATGCTGAGGCAGCGGGAGAAGTGCCAAAGGATGATTACGGTGCGCAGTTGGGAGAGGCGTTTGCTTCCGGCAACGACACTTCCGGGATTATCAGCCAGATGGAAAAAGACGGCCTCGAAAAAGACCAGATCGCAAGCCGGATAAAAACGCAGACGCTGAGCAACCTGAAATATTACTACAACACAGACAAGAAAAAAGCGGCGGCGTATAAACAGCAGATTATTGCGGCACTTGTTCAGGCGGGATATCCCAGAAGCACAACGAAAATAGACGGCAGGAAAGTCAAGGGGGCAAATGAGCGTGTAAATTCATGGCTCGGGCTTGACGATTGATAATGACGCGGGTGGTCTATGAATCACCCGCACTTTTGCATACGATAAAAGAAAAGAAAGGAGCCGAACCATGACGATTGACTACACCATCGTGATCGACCTTGCGAGGCCGCTAAAAACCAACACGATAGAAATACATAAGGGCGACAATAACAGCCGACGGCTGCGCATTGTGCTGATGAACGACGGAAAAAAACTTTCCATGTATGAGAGAGATTCCGCCGGGGGCATCACTTCGCAGTACACATCTGCGGTCATCAAGGGCGTGAAGCCGGATAAAACGGTGCTCATGGGAGACGGGGAGTTCACCACGGACGCGGATGGTAACATGGTAAACGAAATCACCTATACGCTTCCAGAAGATGCCGCGAGTGCCACGGGCGTCTCTACATATACCCTGACGCTTGGATCCTCTACGGGTACATCCCTTACTACACCTGAGTTCTATGTGAAGATCATGAACCAGCTGTACACAGAAGATGACTATATCTCTGATGACCAGTTCAAGGGCTTTCAGGATATTTATAACAAGACAATGACAGCATTGAAACAGATGCAGCAGTATTACGAGAACGGAATCAAAAATCCCAAAGCCCTGTCTATCGTAATGGGCGACAAGACGTATACCTATGATGGCTCTGAGGCGGTGCTTGTAAACTTTGCTGATGGCAATAACATCGCGTATTGAGGTGCGGCATGCATGACACAGTTATATGTAAAAAATACCTGGAAAATATCGGCAGCGCTCTGAGAGCGGAGCTGAATACGGATGATCGTTACCAGCTGAAGGATATGCCTGACGCATTTGCGGCAATCACAACACCTTCTACAAAGATGGTAGACAATCCCGCCGGGAAGACGTGGGAGTATGAGGGAAAAGCGTATACGCTCGTACAGCATTATTACGATCTTACAAAGCTGGACACCCTGACAGACGCGGAGAAGGCAGACCACGGCAATTATTACGCGGAAACTGTTGACAGCAGCACGCTGGTTCCAAAACGCATCGAAGTCAACACAATGCCGAAAAAGCGCTTTTATTCCATTGTCCGCGGCGCGGCGACTACTGCTTTTCGTGCGGATGGGATGAAGGTATCTGCCGTATACGGAAACGGGACGACAAAAGAGATCACAGATTATAAGCTCAGTGTCAGCGACGGAGCAAATTTCACGACCGATGATGCTGGTGAGGCCGAAATTGAAGTCAAATATTCTGTCTGCGGACTTGATTATGCGACATCGTTTTATGTGGAAGTGCGCGACCTGAATAATAATTGTATTGTTGACGGCCATACATTCACAAAGATGGCAGATTCTATCCGAAAGAACCGGAAGACAAAGAGACATTACCGGGTGGCAGAAATGTCTGTGTTCCCTTTCCTGACGAAGGAAGAAGAGAGAGACCGGGTACACGACGTATCTGAAGTAATAACTGACAAGGATAAGGCTTATTACTGCCAGATAGACACCTATCCGAAAAAATATTATTACGAATACACGGACGAGGACGATGAAGTCACGCTCGACTATTCCGGGCTTTCGGTTGGCTTCTATGAAATCGGGACGGAAATAACCAGAACAGACGTAACCTCCTCGTGCGTGATTAGCCCTGCAGCAGGGACGCTTCGGCTGACAGAATCTGACGCGGGTAGCTACGAGGTGACGGTATCTTACACGGACAATGACGGCAATGCATACGAGATGTATTTCGAGATTGCGTTTGTCTATCTGGAAACAGATATCAGACCGCCGGTGGATATGTACATCGAAAAACTCCCGGACAATGTTTTCTATACAATCCCAAAAGGAGCCGCTTCTGTTCCGGTAGATCACAGCGGGTTGAAAATTGTTGCGGTATGGGAAGCACCTGGTGCGACTACGGCAGAAAAAAAGGAACGTCTCAAAGGAAAATATCTCAAAAGATATCCTGACATGTACGAGGTGACATCAAACGGGATTGATTACCTTGTAAGGGACGTGACGGATGAATGCACGATAGATCCGGCAACAGGAGGACTTCTTTTCGACAGAGAAGGGACGGGGGAATACACGCTCATCGTAAATGCCTACTGGGTAGATGATGTGGCGTTTAACCAGTTCCGCGTCAGCTTCCATATCTATCTCGACGATCAGAACCCGGACGAGGAAAAAGAGGAAGAAGAAAAAACATGGAAGGATCCACAGGAGGAATTTAACGAGGAACACACGATACATTACGATCCGGTCATTGAATCAAAGACATGGAGAGACCCGGTGACCGACACCACCTATGTGACGAGCTACGATGAATACGGGAATACTTCTACTTCTTCGTGGAGCAGTGACGAGGATGCGCACCTTAAATCCATAAAATACACAAAGTCCGTCGAAGGTGCTTTGGGTACTGTGGGCGACACCTGGGATTTCAACAAATATTTTGAAGTCACAGGAACATACAGCGACGGGACATCGAAAGTGCTTAAAGAGGGCGAGGATTTCGCATTCAGTATTAAGGACGGAACTGTATGGACCAAACCGGGCGTATATTTCCAGACGGCGACATCAACAGAAAACAAAAACCTCACATGCAGCAAGAGGATCCGAATTTCCGATATTGACAAGATGTTTGACGATAGCCTCAAAGGGTGTGTGAAGGACTTTATAAAGCATACCCGTGAGAGTAATAGCGACCCGAGCATTGATTACACGAACTGTAACTGGTATGTGTGGTTTGATGAAGACGATCTGCTCAACGTGTTCTGCGGGAAGGGCAGAATTGTTACAGCGAAGGTTTTCTGCGATGCGCACATCCCTGACAACGGTAAGTATTACGGCAAAGAACTCAGCAAACCGGTCGGCATTATGGATAAGGGAGAAACAGTAAAGATCGGCGAGACCGAAAAGCGGGCGGTGAGGTGCATCTGGTACATAGTAAGTACTGCTGACTATGAAGGCGCATACACTTATAGTTGGCTGTATGGACGGGGAGACATCCCGAAGTTCCCGCACTGGAAACAGGGGGTTCTGCAATCAAACTGGAGTAATTATTACACGCCGGGAGATGGGGTGATCTGGTTCGGATGGGGCTGGTGGCTCTACGAAGATGAAAAATATATAAGACGATACGACGAAGCCACAGATTCATTTTCCGGCGGATATACTGGCGCAAGTTTTGAATATGCATAAACAAGAAGAGAGGTAAAACATGTCAACACTCAGCAGCACATTTACATCAATCGCAGATGCGATCCGGGCAAAGAACGGATTAACCACAAAGTACACTCCAGCAGGAATGGCAGCGGCGATACAGGCATTGACAATATCACAGCTTCCTGTAAACAAAGCGGGAACCGGAGATTATTTCAAAGGTTTCTATGCAGACTCTGATTGTACTACAGCATACGATATCAACAAGTGGGACGGGACGACGGCGGTTTACGCAAAGTTTATCGAGCTTGGAGAATTGAAAACCGCCACTTTTGCCGAGGCGACAGAGGCAGAGCTTAACAGTATTTTCTCACTGGCAAAGGCTGGGACTATAGACATCGCTTCTGATATCGGATGGGCTGTGGGAGATACGAGAACGATCAGTGTCTCTGCATTCACTGCCGGAGGAAATGTAGAGGTTGCAAAACAGGATATAGATCTTGTAATTTCATCTTTCGATGATTACAACGGCGCGGGGGCAAAAATGCAGATCGACTTCAAGGACTGTATTACTCCGGGCGTCAGAATGAACAGCTCAGATACCAATTCTGGCGGATGGCCTTCCTCGGAAATGTATACAACCACCATTCCGGCGCTGCTTAACGCCCTCCCCACGTGGCTGAAAAACAACTTGCTTGAATTCACAACGAAAACATCAGAAGGAAATCAGTCTTTTGAAATCGAAGAAACCACGGGTAACAAATTGGCACTGAGGTCGGAGATCGAAATTTTTGGATCAACGACATATTCAAAATCTGGCGAGGGAAGCCAGATTGCTTACTATAAAACCTCTGGCAACCGCGTGAAGAAACTCGGCCACAGTGGATCCGCCTCGTACTGGTGGCTGCGCTCTCCTCATGGCGACTATTCCACGCGCTTCTGTTACGTCTACTTGGACGGCTCCGCGAGTTTTAACATCGCGACCATCACTTCTGGCGTGGCTCCCTTCGGCTGTATCTGAAACCCTAAAACCGAGCGGCCTTGTGCCGCGAAGGAGTATTATGTCACAACCAGAATGGAAAAGGCGGTTATCCGGCGCAGAATATATTTATCAAACATATCTTTTGAATGTCAGACTTGGCGAGATAATGGCAAATAAACCGCAGAAATATAAGCAGAACTACACGGACGAGATCATTAAAACCGCCCTTTCCGCTCTGAAGCATACGCAAACGGCTGATGAGATATTCCTTTCACGGAATTCAACCGCGAAGGAATACGAAATCAGAGCGGCAAACCTGATAGCGGCGAGAGGAGAAGTGTCGCATGTAGCGACTGCATCCTTTATATTTCTTGAAATTGTCAGGAAGCATGACTATGCATCTGAGGGAAAAGAAAAAGAATTTCAGAAACTTTATGACCAAGAGATGGAAATCGGTGAAAAGTGCGAGAAATGCCATAAGCTTATATCGGGTTTAATTTCATCTGACAGGGAAATTTATAAAAAGTATATCATGCCAAAATAACGGTTTTGATATAACGGGAACATTCCTATAGTTCCGCCTCGAACTGGTGGCTGCGCTCTCCTAATGGCAACAATTCCACGAACTTCTGTAACGTCAACTCGGACGGCTCCGCGAATTATAACAACGCGACCAACACTTATGGCGTGGCTCCCTTCGGATATATCTCACAGGATAGAAGAGTAACGAAACAGCGAAATTACATCCGTTATGTTTGATACAGGGGAATGTTGCCGGGCTTGGCTTCGTGCCTTGCGAATCTGGGCGCGGTTCAGCTTCACGTCACTTGCGGCTGATGGCAGGATTTATTGCACGCGCCTCTAAAATTATGGATCAATACTCTATTGAAAATATCACAGAATCAGAATATGTCCTGCGCGCTATGCACAAATGCGAGAACGGCGTTCGCTGGAAGGCATCCGCCCAGCGATTCGAGATTAACACGCTCAGATGGGGAGCAAGCATACAGAGCAGTCTCCGCGACGGGGCATATAAAGAGAAAAAGAAGAACAGATTTGATGTCGTCGAACGGGGAAAACTCAGACATATTGAATCTCTGCATATCAGTGATCGCGCGGCACAGAAAATTCTTTGCGACAACGCCATCAGGCCGGTGATGTACCCGCGTCTTGTTTATGATAACTCCGCCGGACAGGAAGGAAAAGGGACTGACTTTGCTATTAAGAGGCTTAAAGAACACCTTCGCTGGTGGTACGCGAGGCATGGCAAAAGCGGTGTAATTGTACTGACGGATATCCATAATTACTTCGGTTCCATTCCACGAGGGAAGGCGGCAGAAGCATTGAATGCTCATTTCCTAGATGAACATATCAGAAAATACACTTCTGATATCGTCGGGAGAGGTGGAAGAGGGTTGGGACTTGGATCTGAAATAAACCAGATCGGCGCGATATGCTATATGGATCCCGTAGACAGAATTGTAAAAGAAAAGTATCGCGTTCATTGCTACGGTAGATTCAATGACGACGGGTATTTTATTGTAGAGAACCGAAGCATGGCAAGAGCTATTCTGGCCGACATTCAAATCGAAATGGATAAACTTGGCGTCGCATTGAATATGAAGAAAACTGCGATGCATAACCTGGCGTCGGATGATTTTGTTTTCTTGAAAAAGAGGGTTCACATCGAGGACACGGGAAGAATTGTTTTCAGAATCATCCGGAAAAATATTCGTTATGAACGGAAAAGGATCCTTGCGTATCGCGCAGAATATGATGCGGGGCGCATGACCAGAGAACAGATAGACAAGAGTTATGAAACATGGAGAAGCTACGCGAAGAAATACAACGCATATCACACAGTGGGAGACATGGACAGATTTTTTGCCGGTGTGATGTCTGGGACATCGGAAAGCTCACAGACCCGGAGCTGTTTGAACTGTTAAGAGAAGTATCTGACGAGATTGAAAGCAGATTGAAAGGAGAACGAGATGATTAACTGGAGAACGAGAATTAAAAACAAGTATTTTTGGCTGGCAATTATCCCTGCCGTGCTGCTGCTGGTTCAGGCGGTGGCTGCGGTGTTCGGATACACTGTCGATTTTACGGATTTGTCCGGGAAGTTGACTGCTGTCGTTGATGCAGCGTTTGCTGTTCTGGCAATTCTTGGCGTGGTGAACGATCCGACAACAAAGGGAATATCAGATTCGGCGCTGGCAATGACCTATGATAAGCCAAAGGAGGATAACTGATGATTGGATCGAGAGAGAATAGGAGCGTAACAAATGGGTAAAACCGAAAAAGCTATTCAGTGGATGGAACAGACAGCACGGGACAATTCACATGGCTACGACCAGAGATACAGATGGGGCGAGAAGGGCGACTATGACTGCTCGTCGGCTGTAATCACTGCGTGGCAGGTTGCCGGCGTTCCGGTAAAGACGAACGGGGCAACCTATACCGGGAATATGAAACCGGTGTTCCTGAGATGCGGATTCAAGGATATTACAACGACTGTCAATCTTGCAACTGGTGCAGGATTGCAGCGCGGCGACGTACTTCTAAACACGACGCATCACACGGCAATGTATTGCGGGAACGGCAAACTTGTCAACGCCTCAATCAATGAAAGAGGCGGCGCTGTCGGCGGCGTTCCGGGTGACCAGACTGGGAGAGAGTTTGTGATCCGGTCATACTACAATTATCCGTGGAACTGCGTGCTGAGATATCACGATACAACAACTGGACGGCAGAATACAACAACCGCACAGCAGAATACAGCAACTACAAAAGGGAATAAGGCAACTGTTCCCAGGATTGATCTTGAAATCCATTGCCTGAACAGGGGAAGATCCGGGAAAAAGGTAGGCGGTGGAGAAATCTGCATGGCTGATGATGCGGTTGTTGGATTGTCCATCGGTGCCTCTTGCGGGTGGATCGAATATCGCGTCCATGTAATAGGTAAAGGCTGGTACAGCCGGATCCATAAGTGTGATTGGGCGACGCCGGATGCCTACGCTGGAGATTTGAAGCGCGTGATAGACGCTGTACAGATTTATTTCCACACAGACACAAAACTGACCGGCGGGAAATATTATGCTGCAAGATACCAGGTGAAGACACAGAAACACGGTTGGCTTCCGGCTGTTGAAGATACGAACTGGGAATCTGGCGACGGAGACCATACGGCGGGAATTTTTGGCGATCCTGTTATTGGAATCCTGGTTGAAGCAGTACCGTGCTAACTGGTTAGCATTTGGTTAGCAAAATAACACGTTTTGGCGGGTGATGGCGGTATGTAAAAGCCTTGAAACATGCATGTTTGAGGGTTTACGGCATATAAATTACTGTACATCTTCCGCAGAACTGAAAGACGCAGAGCTTTTGCACTTGCAAAGGTTCTGGGTCTTTTTTTTAATCATATATATAATTTTCAAAAGCTCTTTTTCGCACATAACCGGCAAGCAGCCCATCCGGAAGAAATATCCCATGAACTTTTATGTTTTATTGTATTAATGTATTGACACAATAGCGAACACGTGCTATTGTCTTATTGTATTAAACAATTAATACATATATGCAACTGTCCAACCGCTTTCACCTGATGCATAGATGCAACATAAAGGCGCGAAGGTATTGATTGAACAGGGAAATGTCCAGATATGAATTTTTCAGGTGAATATCTGGCAGATCAGAGGAGGATATACAAATGGCCTGGGAATTCAGGAACGGTATTCCGATCTATCTTCAGATTGTAGATGAGATGAAAGTCCGGATTGCAAGTGGAGCACTTCTACCGGGCAGCAGGATCCCGCCTGTCAGAGAGCTGGCGGCAAACGCCGGAGTGAACCCGAATACAATGCAGCGGGCTTTGACTGCACTGGAACAGGAGGGACTGCTGTATGCACGTCGGACAAATGGAAGATATGTGACGGAGGACGCGGAAATCATGAGAAAATTAAGAAAAACACTCAGCGAGGAGTATGTGCGTGAATTATTTACACAGCTCACGAGTCTTGGCATGACAAGAGATGAGATTGTAGCTGAAGTAAGCGGATGGAAGCCACAGGAAAAGGCTTCACAGGACAGTCAGGAGTCATGAAGAGCAGAGACTGTATGCATCGTTATCATCGGAAAACGTAATATTCTTTCATGATAAAGGAGGAGATATTTTGGTAGAAATAGAATGCAACGATCTTGTAAAAAAATACGGAAGAAAAACATGCCTGGACGGCGTAAATCTCACTTTGGAAAATCAGAGGATCATCGGCCTTGCAGGACCGAACGGAAGTGGAAAGACCACGCTGATCAAGCTGATTGAACGACTTCTGACTCCTACATCAGGAGAAATTATCATCCATGGAATGACGCCCGGGAAGGAGACAAAGGAAGTGATTTCCTATCTTCCGGACCGCGATTTTCTGCCGGATTGGATGAGGGTGAGCGAACTTCTGGATTTTTATGAGACTTTTTTCCGGGACTTTGACAGAACAAAGGCAGAGAACCTGATGCAGAAGCTAAAGGTGGATTTTCATCAGAA
>JBJEMO010000129.1:0-1861 GCA_051879715.1 Bilifractor sp. | reverse complement strand
TGATGCCGGTATATGGACATCTTCCGGAGGACAAAGAGAAGATACTGGCGATGCTCAAACAGGGTGCAGACGAACAGGGGGAAGAGCGATTGCGGATGCGAAGAGACAGCATGAGAAGCCTGTGACCAGGATAAAAATCAGAAAGGCGGTATTTAGATGAAAGTGTATTATATTTTTGACAGCTATTGTGGATGGTGCTATGGGTTTGAAACAATTCTTAAACCGTTTATTGAAGCACATCCGGAATTGGAAGTAACGGCGTTATCAGGTGGATTATTTATGGACGGTCATCCGCTTTCGGCATTTCCGTATATGAGTGATACGAATAAAAGAATTGCGGATATGTTTGGAGTGGAATTCGGCAAGCCATATCTGAACCTGTTAGAGACGGGAAGTATGGTTCCTGACTCGAATGGTGCCGCAATAGGATTTGGAGTTCTCAGGAGCTTCTTACCTAAAGGAGAACATGTTAATCTTGCATCAAAGATGCATGAAGCATTTTATTTGGATGGCAAATCACTTTCTGACGTGGAGACGATCAAATCAATTGCAAAATCCTATGACCTTCCTGCAGACAAGATTGCAGAGGAGTTCATCCGTATTTCTGAAGAGGGCAAGTACCATCCGGACTTTTATGAGGCAAGAAAAATAGGAGTCACATCCTTCCCGACGCTGTTTCTTGAAATAAATGGGAAGTATTATGACTTAAAAGGAAGTGCAATTACCCTCAATGATTTAGAGGAAAATCTGAATATCATTAAGGAAAAGGGCGGGATCCTCAATGATGGATACAATACGCCCGTTGCCTGTAATATCGACGGTACAGGTTGTTCATAAGCTATTTGAAGGAAGGCATTATAAAACTGACGAAAATATTTGAACCAATCACGATCAGCAAGACGGAGTTTAAAAACCGCATGGTGGATTTCGTCACAGTAGGCCGCCGGAAGGAGATGATTTTCATCTTTCGGGACGGTACCGAGATAGAGGTATAACTGAACATAAATCAGGCGACAGACACTCCGCTCCGGCGGGGTGTTTTTGTGTTGAGTGGCAAAGTGGAATCCGATGGATGAAGGTACCAGGAAGGTTAGTGTCACGATTGCCCTGGTGGCGGCTGCAATCGGTCCGGTGCTGATCATAGTAGGCAAGGTCATTTCTGCTGTCGGTACCATTATGACTCTGGTGCCGAAGCTGGGAGTTGTCCTTCACGCTGAAAGAGTTTTAAGTGTTAGGAAACCACACTTTGAAAAATTCTAAAGTGCAGTTTCTGGGTGGGAGTATGACGAAATAATATGTTTTTATTGGTTCACGAGATAATTGCTCATGTAATTGCTCAGGATGCGATTAAGGGATGACTCTATGTCTGGCGTACCATCATTGAGACACCATTCAAAAACACAGCCCTTAACGATAGTGCATATATCAATACAAAGCAGATGGATGTCGGAGCTGGGCTTGATTATGCCGCAATCTAAAGCTTCGCTCATTTCCTTTTCACTTATGGCCATAACGGAACCTTCCGCAAATGAGCCGTTTTCTTCTCCCATAGGAGAGGGAGCGGTTTCCTGTGGAATAGAAGCTCTTCATAAAATCGAGGCCGAGGTCCATATACTTATGGATAAGGTGCATATAGAGTTCTGAGATCCTGCCGGAAATATTTGATAAGGGTGTTTTTAGTCTGAAGGAATCAAAAGATGTTTCCTTTAGGAAATACATCATCAGATCATCCTTGTCACGGAAAGCATCCCTAATCCGAACAGCATGCAGCTGTCAAACGGCGAATTGAGGGAGGTGGAAACAGCGCGATCTTTTCGGCGGCATCGCCTCCCCGACCGCGCGTTCGGATCTGCGAAAGCGC
>JBJEMO010000128.1:0-1864 GCA_051879715.1 Bilifractor sp. | reverse complement strand
TGTTAAAACTAAAAAGGCAAAAAATCAAGTTAATGTAAAGAATTCTTCAATAAAACCTGATTCCGTGAAACTTACCATAGTGTTACATCCCTTTTTATCAGCAATAATGCCTGCTGGAACCTGATTATCGCAATACATTTTATTTCACCCACTGGGTTACACAAAATTTTGTTTTTTTACTGTATTATCACGCAGTATCCTGTATAATAAAAGTATCAAATATACAGGCGGAGGCAGTGCAATGAAAAAGATACATATTGAATTCAGCGATGAACGGCTCATTACTCCCAGTGGTCTGGTTTTCGTAGGGCAAATACTTGGAAAAAGCAATTTCGTGAAAAAAATCAACCGTGCTCCAATTTCAAAAGATTATCTGCAGAAACAGATAAAAAATGGAGACGTGCTCCTCACCTATATCGGCATGCTCTGCCAGGGGAAACCCCAGTATGAAGCTGTCCGTGAAATGATGGATGACCCTGACTACTACAAATACGCATTGGGCATCTCCTATGCGATTCCTTCCGCCGAAACACTCCGCCAGCGTTTTGACATGATCGGGGATTCCCTGCGCAAAGACATCCAGCAGGCAAATGTCGACATGCTGCGTGAAATGCAGATAGAGCCGACAGCCCTGGATAACGGCTTTGTACCTGTTGATATTGATGTAACCCCCTTTGACAATTCGAAATCCAATAAGGAAGGTGTATCCCGTACCTACAAGGGTTTTGACGGCTATGCTCCCATTATGGCATACATCGGCACGGAAGGCTATCTTGTCAATCTTGAACTCCGGATCGGTAAACAGCACTGCCAGAAAGAAACCCCTGATTTTCTGAGAGAGACCATTGAACTGTGCAGACAGCTGACGGACAAACCACTGCTCATCCGGCTGGATTCCGGCAATGATGCATCGGAAAACATAGGCATCTTTATGGAAGAAAGCTATAAATACAACAATGTGTCTTTCATCATAAAACGGAATCCCAGACAGGAAAGCAAGGAAGAGTGGCTGGAATCTGTCAGGGAATGCTGCCAGAACATCCAGCATCCGCGTGATGGAAAAACAGTTTATATCGGACAGACCTTCCGGGATGTGACATATCCCCTTCCTGATAACAGGGAGAAGACTGTCGGCATACGCACGGTTTATGAGATTACGGAAAGAACCATTGACAGAAATGGACAGTATTTTATTGTACCGGATATAGAACTGGGCACATACTGGACAAACACTTCCCTGCCTGACGAAACAGTAATCGATCTTTACCATGCCCACGGAGAAAGTGAGCAGTATCACAGCGAAATCAAGACGGACATGGATGTCGAAAGACTTCCGTCCGGTAAGTTCGAAAGCAACAAACTGGTGCTTGAGCTGACAATGATCGCTTATAACATCCTCCGGATCATAGGACAGGAGTCCCTGAAAAAGAAGGACGCTCCAGTCCGGAAGAAAGTCCGCCGCCGGAGAATACGCACCGTTATCAGTAATCTAATGCAGTTTGCCGGACATCTGACAGAACATGCCGGCCGCCTGGTACTGTCCATTGGAAGGAGTAATCTCTGGAGATATACTTTCAAGAGACTTTATGACAGTTTTGCACTCGGCACCTGACAACAGGTAACTGAATAAGGCAATGGCAGCTGCACACAAACGGTGCAGTCTGGTTTTTGTGCACAAAATAGATGGTATTTTAAAAATTCAGTGCAGAATAAAGATGAAGAAAGGCAGATGGAACGTGCCTTTTCATTATGAGCTGAGGTTCACGGATTCAGGTGCAATTTAACAACAAATCCGCTATACTGGAATATTAGTATAGCGGATTTGTTTACTATATAGGAAATTCCGGATAAAACAAGAAAAACA
>JBJEMO010000127.1:0-12577 GCA_051879715.1 Bilifractor sp. | reverse complement strand
ATGAGCACTTGGCTCCTTTTAATTTTTCAATTTACACCATTATACAGACGTAACCCGGATTACCAATTGCCAGCAGTGAAAATACTTTCTTTTACAATAACAATGTGTGGTACAGATACAAAGAAAACAACTATGCTACCGTTAATTTTTATTCTCCCGAAGTAGAAGTGGAAAATGGAGATTCAGACGGTAAACGAAAAGGAGAGATAGCAAAAGGCGATACATACAGTCCAAAAACTCTCATGCAATCCTACAAAGTGTATTATAATTCTCAGTCAAACGGTTGGGGAAACAATCCATTTGGTCTGCCAAATATAGGGTCAGCGGAATCACACTGGAATCTTTCCGCATATGGATATACGATTGATAATGAATACTGGTATTCAGAACCGGGTGGTAAAGGTACGAAAATAAGTATGTCTGAAACGCATACTTATGATCATGAATATTTTTCCGGATTGTATGATTTTGCTAAAAATTCCGGCGGAACAATTAATCTGTATGCATATGCAAAGATTAACGCCTACCCCATCACCTACAAGATGCAGAAAGACAGCGAGTCGGAGACGGACATGCCAGCGACCGTATCTTTGAGCAACAAGCCGACAACTTTCTATCCGGCACACGGCGGTCTGTATTTCAAAAACCCGAGGCTTATTAATGAGAAGTTTACAGGATGGACATGCGCCGAGCTGGGGATTAACGAAAAGACAACAAACCTGACCGTTTCGTCAGACCAGATCAAGACATGGTACGAAGCAAAGCCAGACAAGAACGACAACGTGGGTATCACGATGGTTGCACATTTTGAAGCCGTGCCACCTTATGAGTTTGTCAATTCGGATACTGAAGACACACCGATCCTGAATGAGACGGAGCAGAACCAGGGCAAGTTCAGGATTGAAGAGATAGAGTCTTCGCCAGGTTACATATACGAAGATCAGTACCACGACATCGATATCAGAGATAATGATGATGACCACGAGTATCAGGATAAAGATTACAGGAATGTAACGTTCCCGGAAAAGAACGGCAAATAAGACAAATCCCGCAGGAAAGCATCCTGCGGGATTTCTGCTGTCAGAAAGCAAGAGAAGCCCGTTCCTTTTGGGAAATGTCCAGGCATCTGTTTTTGATCTTATCGATTGCGTCCAGCACCTTTGAAAACGGCAGTTTGTCTTCCTTATGGATAACGTAAATCCGTTCCATCCTGGAAAAAGTTTTCTGCAGCTGTGCATCTGTTCTGCTATTCATGGCAAACAGAAGGAAATCAGCCAGAGGTTTCGCATCCAGGTCACTGCCAATACGCACCTTTTCTTCTCTGCGTTTATAGGACAGCATACGGATAAATGAGGCATCATCAGAAAGCATTTTCTGTATTGCCGGCTGGTCCAGCATGACGGTCAGGTCATACACATGTTTTGCTATATCAAACCATTCTTTTCTTTCCAGGTAAAACTCTGCTGCCAGCAGTTTGTCCGCGAAGATTCTTTCCATACGGATGCATTGTAAAGAAAACGGATGCATATCAAAACGCTGCTGCAGAACGGTCCGTTCTTCATCATTGGCATATTGGTAAATCAGTGAGGACAGCGTGCGCGTCTCAACCAGCTCGCTGATGGTAAAAGATGTTGATTCGATTTTCAACTTACCATATCTCTGAAGACGGTCTTGACTTTTCACTTGGAACGCGGGATCGTATCCATATACCGCAGTAATGGAACCTTTACGGTTTTCTGCCATGGGGTTATCTTTCAGTCTTGTCATACAGGTATATCCATAAGCCGATTTTTCCAGCACTCTTTTTGCGTGGGAATTAGTCATTCCCTGCGTCTGTACTGTCAGATCAATATCTTCAGAAAACCGCCGCATAGGCAGATATGCCTTATAGAGACATGTGCCTCCCTTGAAAAAGGCGGGTACATCTTTTTGATGACCAGCCAATTCAGACAGACATAGAGAAACATAATAATCTTTTTCGATAATACCCGGCTGGATACCAGTCCTTTCTGAAATGCGTCCAATGATCATTTGAAACGAAGCGCGATCTTCATGCAACAGCATATTTTTCCTCCATGATCCGGCATAAATTTTTCTCTGCGTTTTCCGGATAATATTTATGTGCTAAAAAAAACAAAAAGCCTATATCAAACTGGTTGTTGAGGTAGTTGTAAATCACTTGTTCAGGACTGCTGCAGTCATGTGCATATTTCGGATAATCATCAATAGCATCAAGGATTTGGAGATAGCGCAGATTCTGTCTGGTAATCTGGATAACAGGTTTTAATATTAGATAGCCAGGAATCCTAACACGTTTTACATAATGGTTGGATTTGATTTCGGTTACCTGTGGCACCCATGAAGAAATCCCAAGTTCGTTTAGAAAAGCGGCACCGGTAATATATCCGTTGCCGTCCTGAATAAACAATTTGTCTGCTATAACATTGTTTCCTGGAAGGCCGGTTCCGAAACAAGTTGTGATTGGCACTGTGTATATTCCTTTAGCAACCCGATGAAGAATATTTTTCCGCGTCATTCTGGCAAGGGTTGTATTTACTGCTGCGTACTGATCCGTATGAATTTTCAAATCTCTGCGCAATTCATTTACGTCAAAGCATACTGTGTGCGTGATATATTCGTTAATTTCATGTTCATACATGATAATCGCCTCCTATCAATTGTCATTATTATACATTTAAAAACAATGGAAATCAAATATATAATGACGGTTTCCACGGTTGACAGTACCTTGATGGTGATATACAATGAATATCAAAAGGAGGTACCGTTATGGAAATTACAATTTCAAAATGGGGCAACAGTCTCGGCTTCCGTATCCCGTCAGTTATTGCAAAAGAATTATCTTTAAAACCAGGTGATGTGGCGAAATATGTTGTCCACAATAACAACATGACGATTACTTTTCCACATAAACAGCCTGTTACGTTGAATAAATTATTTGAACATTATCACGGAGACTATCATCCGAAAGAAGTATACTGGGGAGAACCGGAAGGTAACGAAATATGGTAAAGCAGGGGGATATTGTTGTGATTTCATTTGATCCTTCCATTGGTCATGAACAACAGAAGAAAAGACCGGCACTGGTTGTCAGTAGTAATGCCTTTTTACGCTATTGCGGCGGGATGGCAGCGCTGGTGCCAATTTCGCACAGTCATGATTTTCCCTTGCATATTTCCATTCCAAAGGGTCTGCCAGTAGATGGGACGGTTTTGTGTGATCAGGTCAGGATGATGGATATAAATGCTCGTAAATATACGGTGATCGGCCATGTAGATGATGCGTTATTGGATGAAGTACTTGGCATTTTATCTGCCATTTTCCGACGGGAAGACCCATCCCGGTAACAGTCCATTCGTCTTGCGTGAACTAATATCGAAAAGAGGGACCGATATGCAAAACAGAGAAGCGGCAGATGCCATCTGCAGAAAAATCATGTACGAATACAAACACAAGATCCGAAATGGAATATACGCCGTCACTTCTAAAATGATGGCATACAATTCCAACCGGATTGAGGGCAGTACATTAACGTCCGAAGAAACTGCAAGCTTGTTTGACACAGGTATACTTGTGGCCTCCGATGAGGTTGCTTACCGGGCAAAAGACATAGAGGAAATGAACGGACACTTTTATATGTTTAATCACGCGCTGGAAACATTAGAAGAACCATTGTCCGTCGAGTTGATAAAATCGTTCCATTTCTGTTTGAAAAACGGCGTTTTTGAAGATCGCGCCAATGGATATGTTCCGGGAGAATTCAAACAGTTCGGCAACGCGGTCAGCAACATTACGACTTCCAGGCCGTCAGATGTTCCTGCGCGTATGCAGCAATTGATTGAGAAATACAATGCTGTCCAGTATCCGGATGTACATACTCTCATGCAGTTCCATGCCGAATACGAGCACATCCATCCTTTCCAGGATGGCAATGGACGCACTGGGAGAATGATCCTGTTCCGCGAATGTCTGCGGAATCATCTCGTACCGATTATTGTGCGAGAAGAAACAAAAGCATTGTACTATAAAGCGCTGCATGAAGCGCAGGTTGAGAATAATTACACGAAACTGGATAAATACGCAGAACAGCAGCAGAAAATCTATTACAATCAGGTCGCTGTGTATGTTTTCCCGATTGCTCAACAAGCACATCATCGGCATGAGGAATGCGAGCGTTGACACTCCCGCGGTTTCAATCGTGGGAGTGTCAGGATGTCCGCTCTCTGGCAAACGATCCGGACCCGGCAAAACGCCAGCTCTGGAACGCCATGGTCGAGGCAGACCGCTTCGTCCGCAAAAACATTCCCGGCTGGTGCTTCCTGCCGGACGGTTGCTCAAACTGAACTTTTTCCATACCATACATCCCGCAGGAAAGCATCCTGCGGGCTTGCTGTTTTCTCAGCTATTTTGTGGAATTGCAAAGACCAAGAAAAGCTCTTATTCTGCAAGTATAACATTATAATGTTATACTTCTTATATAAGAGGTGATGTATATGCAGAACGAAAATTTTCTTAAGGTGTTTCAAAAATCAGGATTAAGTGCCTATGCACTAAGCAGACAGACCGGAACGCCTTATACGACAATACACAGGCTATGCGCCGGAACGCTGAACATCAATGACTGCCAGTATGATACCGTAATCAGAATAGCAGCATGCCTGGGGGTTCCACCGGAAGAGATTGTGAACCGGACACAGCTGATGCGTAACGTATCGGGGAAGTATCGTGGAATACCATATATATGGAAAATGATAGATGGGAACTTGTCGCTGGTTATTCAGGAAGCAGGGCAAGATGTTATTATCGATCAGGACAACGACATGACACAGCCGAGGTTTTACGGTGTTTACCACAAAATGGCAGAATGCCTGATCGACATATACCAGACCCAAAAAGAGGCGGAAAAACTATGCGGAAACATACGTTGAAGGAGGCAGGCTGTGAAATATATAAATGATCAAAATCTTGGAAGTCTTTGCGATTTTTCCGAATATCCGGATGATAATATCAGTGATTACGGTGGTTCAGACAGAAAAAAAGGCATTGTGATTGATGGCGTTCCTTATATGCTGAAATTCTCGACAAAGCAGGCAAAACCGCTTGATATATCAACCAGCTATGTTAATAATACAGTGTCAGAATATCTAAGCAGTCATATTTTCCAAATATGCGGCATTCCTGCTCACGATACGCTGCTTGGCGTATATGATGGCGAATTAGCCGTAGCTTGCCGTAACTTTGCACCGGCAGGCTCGGGAACAGTCAGCCATGAGTTTGCATGGTACCTCCGGCGCCATTACGATTCTTCCGAAATAGGCCGGATTCCTGTTCTGAAACAAATTTACGATACCATTCACAATGACGAAAATCTAGTCACAATTGAACAGAATGCTATTGACAGATATTGGGATACTTTTATTATCGATGCCTTAGTTGGCAATTTTGATCGTCATAAAGGAAATTGGTCATATATTTATAATACGGAGACAGGGGCAACATCATTAGCTCCGGTATATGACTGCGGCAGCACACTTTTCCCGGCATTAAATGAAAAAGGAATGGAAGAAATCAGCAGGACACCGGAAGAATTGGCGAAGAGGGTATTCCAATTCCCGACAGCCGCCCTTGCACTATCAGGGCAGCAAAAAATTGCATATTATGACATGATGATGTCAGGATACGACGAGAATTGCAGCAATGCAATTAAAAGAATGGTCCCGAAAATCAATATGCAGAAAATAGAAGAATTTATTAGCGAGCAGACATTCTTGTCGGATACAAGGAAAAACTTTTACAAAACAATTATAAAATGCCGGAAGAAATATATTTTGAGCCCGGCATACACAAGAGCAAAAGAAAAAAACTTTTCGAAAACCTCTTATGCAAGACTGATAGGCGGAGAGCCGATTCCAGCCAGCAAAACAGCATGGCTAACCAGACAAATCGAGTCCTGCAAGGATTTTGTTCTAGGATAAGGAGTACAAAAAGAATACAGAAAGCACAGAAGAGACCGCCAGGGGCAGGAAAGCTCTGGCGGTTTTTCTGTGCCCAAAAGAAGGATAAAATGCAAAAAAAAATCAACCATATATAACGCAGAAGGATTTTGTGGCGTTTTTTGCCTGCCCAGCGATCGTGCATGGTGAGGGCATTTAATCCCGTTGCAAAGGAGAATATCGATGAGAAAGAAGATTTTAAGTATTGTTCTGGCAGCCGGAATGGTCTTTGGCATGGTTCCGGGAACGGTCATGGCGGATACGGCAGTCCAGTCTGCCAGTTCTGCCGCGGCAGAGCAGACAGAAGAAGAGAAAACCATAGAGGCGGCGGAAAAGGCAGCCCTTGATTTTGCTGCCCTTCCGAAAGAGACGGTGGAAGACGGGAAGACCAGCCGACTGATCGTTTCCGCGGAATCCGGTTCTTTTGATGAGAAGAGTCTGGGGACGAAAGACTATGTCAGCTATGACGGCCTGATCGTGGCACAGTATGATTCCGTGAAAACAGCAGAATCCTATAAGACAAAGCTGGAGTCGCAGGACGGGGTAGATGCGGTTGAGTATGATCAGGCTATGGTTCTGAGCGACGACACCGCTTTTACCGCAGATCCGGAAGATTCCGCGATCACCTCTGATTCCGCGGATACATCAGGCTCCTCTTCAGCCGCGACAGATTCAGCATCCGATGCGGTTCCAGCGTCTCAGGAGCAGGGCACAGAATCTGTTTCTGTCTTTTCGCAGTCTGCCAAATCCGACAGCAAGTATCTGTTCGAGCAGGCAGATGCAGATGGGAAGAAAATCATCGCCGTCATTGATTCCGGTGCTCCTGAGAGCCTGGTCAAGAAGCAGTCCTGGCTGATCGATGAGACTGATGAGAATTACAAAAAGGAAACCGGCGAGGACAGAAACGGCCACGGAACAGAGATGGTGCAGATCATCAGCAACCTGGCGCAGGATTCTTCCTATATTTATTCAATCAAAGCATTTGACAAGGATGGGAATGGATGCCTTTCCTCTGTGCTGATGGCACTGAAGCTGGCAAAAGCAGAGCAGGCTGATCTTATCAACATCTCCGCCAACACGAAGACGAAATCGGATTCCGACATCCTGCAGGCTGTCATTGCCGACGCGGCAGAAAAAAGCCAGATCGTGGTATCTGCCGGAAATAACGCGGACGATGCTTCCGGTTATCTTCCTGCCGGAATGGAGTCTGTCACTGCTGCAGGAGCTGCCAATGCGGATGGATACCTGACAGACACATCCAACTATGGTAGCTCGGTAAATTATTACGTGACAACTGACTCCACTTCCAAAGCAGCAGCCACAGTTACCGGATATCTGTCGGCAGGCAATACCTTCGGAGATAATGTCAAAACATCCGCCGAGAAGAAGCCTGCGGCGGAGACAGAGAGCACATCCGCTTCTTCAGAGCAGCCAGAGAATGCTGTCAGCAGTTCCAGCACACAGTCTGAGGAAAACGAAACTTCTAATTCCAGCACCCATCTGTTTTCCGGTGCCCATCATGCGCCGAAACTGAATGCTGATTCCTCAAGCACATCCAACTCTGATGACAGGGTTATTACAGCTGAATTCATGGATACCCCTAATAAGTCTATCCTTAAGAAGATGGACCAGGATGGCAAATTACTGGATGGCGGAGAGTTTACCTTTACTGATCCGAACGGCAATAAGATTGTCAAGACAACCGCTACAGGAACGGATATCGACGCTTCCATGCAAGGCGCAGTCGTTCTGGAAGGCTTGATACCGGGAACATGGACTTATCAGGAGACGAAGGCGCCAAAGGGATATCAGATTGATAATAACATATACAAATTCACAGTGATGCGTGATGGGCTTATCAATGGGCAAACGGAATATACCACCACAATTTATAATATTACCAACTTACCAAATAATTGGTGGATTAGAATTTTTAAACGGGATAGTCTAGGGCGACCTGTAAAGGGCATAGTATTTGAGATTAACGATGGTAATGAGACGTATTCCGTTACAACTGACGATTCAGGTTTGGCTAAAACGAAAACTTACCTACAAGGCGAAACCGTTACCATTAAATATCACGAAGTCAGCGTTCCCGCCGACTCCGGCATTATCCTAGATAAGACAGAACATACCGTTCAGGCAAAAGACGGAAAAATCCTTTCAGAACGGAGAGATCCACAAGACAGGCCTGAAAGCCGGAACATGGCATTTCCGCGAGCTGACGGACAAGAACGGCAGCGATGTCTCCGGAACCAGCCAGATCCACTCCATCACGGTCAATCTGGATGGAAAGCTGTACCGGGCCGAAGACATGGAGGAAAAACAGAGCCTGAACGTGACCGTGCTGAACGGAAAGGAGCAGGAAGGAACTGTCAGGATCCGGAAGATCAGGGAGGGAACAGACAACCCGGATGATAAGAGCAGCTGGATTACAGATGCGACATTTACGCTTTATGAGTTCAATGTTGAAACACAGCAGTTTACCGAACGTCCGGATTACAGAATGCAGTGGAATAATGCTGACGGATATTACCATGTAGAATGGAACACAAAATATAATCTGCACAGCGACAACTGGGAAGAAAACGTCAATGGATGGCAGAGCGCAACACTGCCCTGGACGCAGGAAGGAAATATACCATCCATGGATACCTGATGGACCAGGACGAGAACAAGGAATACACAGACTCTGACGGAAACAAGGTAGATGCGTATGTCACCTTTACAATCAGCGCGGACGGCAGATCTCTGACCGTTGATAATGATACAAAGTATACCTATTCCTTAAAAGGCGGCAAGGCATCTGCAGGCTTTACAGCGAAATTTCCAAACAAGCGGGTCACGAAAAAACAAAATATACAATTGATAATTATTACATGCGTATAGATAATCCGGAAGATTTGAAGCAAAAATCGACTGAAGCAAAAAACAATATTTTCAAAAACGTAATAATACCGTCTGATATGTAAAATGTAAGCACCGCATCCTCCTTTTCTGGAAATTTTTCATGTTCAAAAGAGGACACCAATGAGGACACCGGCCATTTCCAATGAAAACACAAAGTGCCGCGAACCCTTTATTTACAAGGCTCCGCGGCACTTTTCAGGTACAGGGGATGAGAGAATCGAACTCCCGCTAAAAGTTTTGGAGACTTCTGTCATGCCATTTGACCAATCCCCTCTGTGAACTGACAAATGCAATAATATCAACGTTCAGTGGGATTGTCAAGTCCCATTTGAATTTGGTTTCCGCCGTTAATTTCGATTCGTGAAAAAACATTTCTAACTGGCCGTTAATTTCCAACAGGAAGATCTGCAGTGCTTTTAAGCGCGTTTGCTATTTTCGGGAGAGATAGGAAGCTCTATAGCATATTGGTCAATATCATCTTTGAGACATTGATTTTTTATTTCATCATAGAAAAAAAGATCGATTTTCTTCAGAGTTGGAATCATGTCTATTTCTTCCTGCAGCGCGTCTGTGTTTTCTCCACCCTTAATGACAATATCTATGTCACTGGTCGGGCGGGCTGTTCCAGCAGCGTAGGAACCGAATAAGTAGACGTGTTTTACATTGTGGGAGCGGCAGATGCCTATGACCTGGTCCAGAATGTCCTGCAGGCTCATGTTCATGGAATCTATTTTTCTCTGTAATTCAATGGTCATCATAAGGCGTCATCCTGTCCGATTTCTTTTATGTAAGAAGCTGCAGTATCTCGGAACTGCTCAAGAACAGGGATATAGATTTCGATGATGCGGTGAACTGCTTCAGCAGCCAGCTTGCCGTCGTAATCGTGGGTTAAATTGTTCCGGTCCAGGAGCATATGCATCCATACGTCGCCTGTGATGAGCCCTGCCTGGGAGGCTGTGCGTAATGTTTCTCTTGGAGAGCCACTGGCAAAACCAGTTATTTTATGATAGTTGATCAGGATATCTTTCATGACTTTCCAGGAAATATCAAATGTCAGACAATATTTTTGTACAGTTCCACTGACGACAAAATCATCTGAAAGGTCCCTGTTTCGAGCTTTTTCAAGTGATGAAAGGCTGTTCAGAAAGCTGTTATATCGATTTATATACTTTTTCTGTTCCATAACCAGGTCTCCCTTATATCATGTATGTCCTTCCTTATTTATACCATATTTTATATCACATTTATACCGATTCCGTCATTTGCAAGCGGACAGATACCTGACTACAGAGGAATGGGCCAAATGAGGTGTCATCTGCTTTCTGCAGTTTGAATTTTCCGCGAAAATACTTATACACGCGAAATTACTTCCTGTGAAAAGGGTATATGCATGTTAAAACAATTTTTTGTAAAGCTTCTTTTCTTGTAAGATAAGTTACGGATTTTCGAAAAAATATGCGCTAAAGTATGCGTTGTAATGAGATGAGATGAAACGAAACAGATACATACAGTCATTTATACAAGAAGAGAGGTAAAAACATGGAAAACAAGATGTTCTGCTACCAGTGTCAGGAAACCGCAGGATGTAAAGGATGTACCGCTCGCGGTGTGTGTGGAAAGACCCCGGAGGTTGCAGGTTCCCAGGATCTTCTGATCTATGCAACAAAGGGACTTTCTGCTGTAACCACACAGCTGCGTGCAGAGGGCAAGGATGTTCCCGCTGATGTAAACCATATGGTTACCCTGAACCTGTTCACGACCATCACAAATGCCAATTTTGATCAGGAATCCATTGAGGACAGAATTGAGGCAACCCTGGCAAAGAAGGATGAGCTTCTTGCTCAGGTTTCCGATCGTTCCTCTCTTCCGGGAGCTGCTGTATGGACAGGTGCAAGAAGCATGTTCGAGGCGATGGCTGCATCTGATGAGGTTGGTGTTCTTTCCACAAAGGATGAGGATATCCGCAGCCTGCGTGAGCTGATCACCTATGGACTGAAAGGTCTTGCTGCTTATACAAAGCATGCAAATGCTCTGCTCAATGATGATCCTGATGTAGATGCATTTATTCAGAGCACACTTGCAAAAACACTGGATGACAGTCTCACAGTAGATGATCTGGTAGCTCTTACACTTGAGACCGGAAAATACGGCGTACAGGGTATGGCAGATCTTGACAAGGCCAATACCACTGCTTATGGCAACCCGGAGATTACAAAGGTAGATCTTGGGGTACGCAAGAACCCCGGAATCCTGATTTCCGGTCATGACCTGAAGGACCTTGAGATGCTTCTTGAGCAGACAAAGGGAACCGGTGTTGATGTCTATACACACGGCGAGATGCTTCCGGCACATTATTATCCTTTCTTCAAGAAATATGATAACTTCGCTGGCAACTACGGAAACGCATGGTGGCAGCAGAAGGATGAGTTCGAGAAATTCAACGGACCGATCCTTATGACCACAAACTGCATTGTTCCTCCGAAGGATTCCTATAAGGACAGGCTGTGGACCACTGGTGCAACAGGATATCCGGGATGCAAGCATATCGATGGAGCTTATGGCGAGACCAAGGATTTCTCTGCGATCATCGCACAGGCAAAGACCTGCCCGGCTCCCACAGAGCTCGAGACCGGAGAAATTGTCGGCGGATTCGCACACGAGCAGGTATTCGCTCTTGCGGATGCAGTTGTTGATGCTGTCAAGTCCGGCGCAATCAAGAAGTTCTTCGTAATGGCCGGATGTGATGGTCGTGCGAAATCAAGAGAGTATTACAAGGAGTTCGCCCAGAAGCTTCCGAAAGATACGGTTATCCTGACTGCAGGATGTGCAAAGTATAAATATAACAAGCTCAACCTTGGAGATATCAATGGTATTCCGAGAGTCCTTGATGCAGGACAGTGCAATGATTCCTATTCACTGGCCCTGATTGCCTTGAAACTTAAGGAGATCTTTGGCCTGGATGATGTTAACCAGCTTCCGATTGCATACAATATCGCATGGTATGAGCAGAAGGCTGTTATTGTCCTCCTTGCGCTTCTGTACCTTGGCGTAAAGAACATCCATCTTGGACCGACACTTCCGGCTTTCCTGTCCCCGAACGTAGCAAAGGTTCTGGTAGAGAACTTTGGAATCGCCGGTATCGGAACAGTCGATGATGATCTCAAGCTCTTCCTTGCATAATTACGGGGGCCTCCAGGAACATATCCTTAATACTCTAGGATCAGATCCTTATCAGAAAATAGTTTTTCATGACATAATGCCTTATAATGTAATAGCTTGGTAAAAAAGGAGTGGAGGCGGATAACCGCCTCCACTTTTTGGGTATCCGGGTTTCTCTTTGGAATGTACGGCTGTTCAATGCCCGAATGCCCATGAATTTTGCAGTGTATATGAGCAGAGTGCAGACTAAAATTGTTTAAATTGGTCGCACATTTCGGATAATAAATGCCTTAAGAACGGGAGACTACAAAGAACGCTGTAAATACAGCCAAAACACAGGAAAAAATTTTTTGAAAAAAATCTACAATTTCTTGTTGACAATCCTGTCACAGGGTGTTAAAGTATCGTTTGTCGCCGAGATACAGCGACAGCGCAACATACAGAACATTGACAACTGAACAGTAAAACACATCCTCGAAAATTCAAATGAAGTT
>JBJEMO010000126.1:0-1868 GCA_051879715.1 Bilifractor sp. | reverse complement strand
TCTGCTGGGACCAGTGGTTCCCGGAGGCCGCCCGCTGCATGGCACTGATGGGCGCGGAAATCCTGCTCTATCCTACGGCCATCGGAAGCGAGCCGGATCTCGGCATCGACTCCATGCCTCACTGGAGAAACTGCATGCAGGGTCATGCTGCCGCCAATATCATGCCACTTGTGGCCTCAAACCGGGTGGGCTACGAGGAACAGGATTACACAAACATCACTTTCTACGGCTCCTCCTTTATCGCGGGGCCGGACGGAGAGATTGTGGCTTCTGCGGACCGGGAAAGTGAGACCTTCGTAACGGCACAGTTCGATCTGGACGCTGTCGCCTCTATGCGCCGCGAATGGGGCGTCTTCCGTGACCGCCGGCCCGAAATGTACGGAGAACTCCTTACCATGGGAGAAACCGGAAAGGATGAGCGGTAACACACCCGGGGGGAACCGGAAAGGATGAACGAAAGCACAATCGTTTCTTTCCAGTGGGGCTGCCGCATCAGATGACGTATCGTTCGTGGTGCTGCTGATGGGCAGCCAGTTCCTCTTGTTCATTCTTCGGACAATTTCTCCCATCCCGCAGATAACATTCTCCCTGCAGAAGCCTTATCTCCGCTTCTTTAATTATTTCAGAGGAAGTTCGATTGCATACCTGTCTATATCCTCTCTCAAATACGGATTCATATCCTGATCATACCAAAAAAGATCTATCGTTTTTAATGTAGGAATACGGTCAATTTCCTCCCGCAGCTCTTCCAGATCTCTTCCGCCCTTAATGACGATATCAATATCACTCGTCGGCCGCGCAGTTCCTGCAGCGTAAGAACCGAAAAGATACACATGATCAACATCATGTTCTCTGCAGATCTTTATCACACAGTTCAGGATTTCATCTAAACTCATGTTCCAGGAATCTATTTTTTTTTGCAGATCCGAGCTGATCATAGCTTGTCATCCTTTTCCATCTGATCCATATATCTTGCAGCAGTATCTCGGAAATCTTCAAATACCGGAAGATACAGTTCAACGATTTTATGTGCGGCATCCCTTGCCAGACTTCCGTCATAATCATGTGTGAGCGCATTCCGGTCCAAAAGCATTTTCATCCAGATATCTCCGGAAATCACTCCCAGCTGTGCCGCCATCCGCAACGTCTCTCTGGGTGAACCACTGGCAAAGCTGCTAACCTTGTGATAATCGACAATGATATCCTTCATTACTTTCCAGGAAATATCAAAAGTCAAACAGAACTTCTGAACCGTTCCACTAATCACAAAATCGTCCGTCAAATCCCGTTTTCTGGCCTCCGCCAAAGAAGACAGACTACACAGAAAGCTCTTGTACCGATTCAAGTATTTCTTCTGATTCATCTTATTTCTCCCGTTCTTAACTCTGATTCAATTCTTCCGAAGATAGTCATATCTCATCCTGTTGTGCCGTATACACCTCTTACAAGGCATTCTGGCATACACTCTCGATACTTTGCCATCGACTGATTGAAAATGCGTTCGATACACCTCGATTATACACTGTGCTGCAGATTCATGTAATCTTGTGCACATTATGAGGAAAAGGATTGCACAAACATCACCTTTTGGAGTTCCCATCCGGAGATTCCCGTCCGAAAATCAGAAGGTCACGCCCGGAGAGGATCTTTCACAGGAGTGATTCCATCATCGTTATATAACTCATAATCCTCCGGACATCCTCCGTTGCAGATGTAACGGATTGTGCTGTAATCAAGAGCATCTGTATTTGCTGCCGGATGGCAGAGCGGGAGCACATGCCCCTTTCGGATGAAAATCAGCACCTCCCCAAGTTCTGCCTTCACATAGTGATCGCCCTCTGAAAGCTGAATCTCATCGTAATCGTTCC
>JBJEMO010000125.1:0-1877 GCA_051879715.1 Bilifractor sp. | reverse complement strand
CATCTGCCTGCGGCATCTAATATTCTCTTTTACCAGCTCGATAAATGTTTTCATTGCTATTGTCTTTTACCAGAGAATATTTCTTCATTTGAAAGCATTCTCTCTTCTTTTTCATCGTATCTTAGGACACTTAACTGATAGTCATCATTATCATAATAGTTTAGGAAACATCCCACATATCTTTTGCTTAATCTTTCAATAAGCATTTCGGTTGTTTCGTTTTCATTGTATTGTTTAAAAATTGGCAATTTGTTTTTTGCAACAGTGACAAATCCTCTGCTTTCGCATTTTGAATATATATAATAGTCTGTTTCTTCATCGTTTTTCCATCCGCCAAACTCCAGCACGGTATCTTTTATCTCAAGCTTTGCAGCTGTTCGGTAATGCTTTGCATCTGTTTTCCTACATCTAAGGAAGAACCTATTGCTGTCAATTTCTTCTGGAGCTACCTCCATAAACTTATCGTAGTTTTCTACGGTCATATCAACATCAATATCATCGTCCCATGGGATAAATCCCCCGTGACGAACTCTTCCAAGACATGTTCCCCCGCCTAAAGAGTACTCAATTCCGTGTTTCCGGCAAATCCTGTCAATTTCCATTAACCCTTCCAGTTCGACTAGCTGAAGGGCTCTCAGGACTTTATCTTTATTTGTAATCAGAAATGGTTCTGTCATCTATGACTCCATCATTATATTAACAACTCTCTCGCTTGATCTGCCGTCCTCCAAATAGGCAAATTTTTCTATGAAGCGCTCAAACACCTCACCATATTCATTGAACCAGCTCTCGCCGTACTCACTTCCACCGGAAAGCTTCGCAATCTGCCTGATAAGCTCATCCTCTGTTTTTATCTTCGGTCCCGGTATTTCGCTAATGTCAAAATAGAATCCTCTTATACCGGCTCCGTACTCGTCCAGATCGTACATGTAGAACAGCATCGGCCTTCTCAGATTCGCATAATCAAAGAAAACGCTTGAATAGTCCGTTATCAGCACATCAGATACAACATAAAGCGGCGTTATATCATCCAGTCCCGAGGCATCTATAACAAATCCCTTATACCGGTCAAAGTCGAAACCGTTGGCTACAAAGTAGTGAGCTCTGAAAAGAATTACATAGTCATCCCCAAGCTCCTGCTGCAGCCTGTCAAAATCCAGGTGAACATCGTATGTATATCCGCTGCCGTCATGCTGATTGTCCCGAAATGTAGGAGCATACAGAATGACCTTCTTTCCCTCTGGAATGTCCAGCTCACGGCGGATCTCCGCTGCGTCCTTATCACTAAAGTTAAACAGGAAATCATTTCTGGGATACCCGGTTTCAACTACGATGTCTTCTATCCCCAGCTCCGCCATGTTGAAGGAGCTCCTGAACTTTTCTGATGCAAAAGCAGAGGGTGACAGGAAATAGTTGTATCTTACAACATCCATGTCGTTCTTTATCTTGATTTCGCTTAAGGTGTTGTTTACATTTCCCTTCTCCGCTTCAATATCGCACCTCAGCCTTTTTAAAGGTGTTCCGTGCCAGGTTTCCAGAAAAACCTGCTCCGGCTTCCTGAAAATTCTGTAGTTCAAAGCAGAGTTGGTTACAATGTACTTGGCCTCAGCACAGTACTCGTAATATTTCCTTGTCTTGGCAGGAACTATTTCCGCGTCCTTAAGCTCAGGTATTTCCTTAACCTTCTCCGGATTCCGGAAGACCCACGCAAACCGGTAATCCTTGAATTCAGGCTGCTTCTGCATATACTGGTAAACAGCTTTAGGATTGCATCCATACTGTCTGCCCATGAAAGTTTCAAACAGTACAAGTTTTTCATCGACTTCTACTGCCTTTGCAATCCTGCCATATTCAATTTTTTCTAGCTTCCATTTGAT
>JBJEMO010000124.1:0-12716 GCA_051879715.1 Bilifractor sp. | reverse complement strand
TGATAGATAAGAGCCAGGATTATCGTGAGAATTATAGACGTCTGCAGGAAGAGATGAGCCGGGTCAAGGCCGGAATGGTAGTTTCTCATCCGATTGGAGCCATGCCGTTCATGAAAGTAGAGGCAAAGACAGGGTATCCGGTATCTGCCAGGGTACCTTCCTGTTTGCCAGGAGAACGGGAGATCGGTACGGAAACCATGCTGAAAAGAGAGGCAGGTACTCGAATTGAACGCTTAACGGAGCATCAGAGATCTATACTTGATAATTATGTAACAGAGAAAGGCGTTGACAGCATACTTGCTGTAGTTCATATCGATGGGAACAACATGGGAATGAGAATCGGCGAACTCATTAGAAATGACAGGACTTATGAGTCTGCTATTTCTAAGATGCGGCAGATTTCCCATAATATCCGTTATGCAAACCAGTTGACATTTCATCAGATGGAAGAAAAATACAATGCAGGGCACACAGAGAATCAATATTTTGTTCGGCCGATCCTTGTAGCGGGAGACGATATAACCTATGTATGTAATGGTAAAATAGCCCTGGATACGGTCGAGTATTTTTGCAAGCGGATCAGTGAATATGACATCTATTCAGATCCTTCACAGGCGGAAGATGGCCAATACTGGAAAGAAAACCATAAGAAAAACGGGATGAGTGTATGTGCAGGTATTGCTTTTATGAGCAGCCATTTTCCATTCTATATTGCGTATGATGTCGCGGAAGAGTGTTGTAAAAATGCAAAGGACCGCGCCAAAAAAAAGGAAAACAGGGATCCTGCCGGCGATGAGAATGGAAAAATCGGGAACTGGGTCGATTTCCAGATTTGCAGGAACATTCATGTTACCGATTTTGCCGGGATGCGGAAGCATGAATATATAACCCGAACAGGCGAGTCGCTTCTCAGAAGACCATATTTTATTCCGGCAAATGATACGGATGGAACAGGCAAATTTGCCCTTCTGGACGACAGTGTAAGTTCTTTTAACCGTTTTAAAGAAGACATGGCTGTTTTTCATCCAATCCCCCGCACTCTACTGAAGGAATTGAGAAATACATATCCAAGAGGTCGAGCGGCGGTTACGCAGATCATGCAGTTCTGGAAATCCAGAGGATGGGAACTTCCTGCTGGTCCGTATCTGGAGCCTGAGAACAGCAGACCAGTTGCCAGATACTATGATGCACTCGAGTTAATGGATCTGTATATGGATCCGGAGGGAGAGGATAAGGCATGAGAGGATATATTAAAATAGAACTGCTAAGTGATCTGTGTGTAACGGATGGGGGTGTTTACAACAGTTCTCTGGATGTCGACATCTGTCAGGAGCCATCTGGCCTTCCCTATATTCCCGCAAAGAGGATCAGGGGCTGTTTGCGAGAATGTGCACTCGAACTTGCCGATTGGGGAGAGGATATTTCTCCGGAAGAACTGTTTGGAAGGGAAGGAAGAGAGAAGGGAAGAATACGAATCAGCAGTGCCAGAATCGAGCATTATGATCAGATCATGGATTTTCTGCGCAGAAACAATGACAGTGTAATTCTTCATCCTTTGAATGTGCTACAGCATTTTACATATGTACGGGCGCAGACAAGTATTGATCAAGAGACGGGGACAGCTGAGCAGGGATCCCTGCGGACGATGAGAGTTGTTTCAAAAGGAAATGTCTTTTTTGCACCTGTCGAGGCAGACGATTCTTTATGGGAGTCTCTACGCAAATGCTGCAGCGTATGCTGTCATCTGGGACTGGAAAGAACAAGAGGACTTGGCGAAGTGAATGTAACACTTCAGAATGAACTTTCGGAGAAAAAGGCACAAACAGATCTTGATGAGGAAGGTAAACCTTGTCCCTTGCTGCCGGGAAGCACCCGCATGGATTATAAAATTTATTTGGAAGAGCCGGTGATTTTCAAAAGTCCTGCCGGAGGAGAGGCAAAAACGCAGGATTTTATAGAGGGAAGCAGAATTCTTGGTATGGCAATCGGGCGACTGGAGAGGAAAGGCATCTCCTATGATGCTTTTATGCAGGAAGGAAAAGTGCGATTTTCGGACGCCTTCATCAGTGACGGTTCAGTCAGATTCCAGGAAATACCGGCAAATATTTACGGAATCAAGAATCAAAAAAATCAATACATCGATGCCCTTGTGGAAAAAGATACTGCTTCAAAAGGACTTATGCCAGTTGCAATGAAGCACAGCTATATACATTTGGGACAGGATGGGACTATCTACAAAAAGAATGTCATAACCAGAATGCGTTACCACCATCGCAGGGCAGATGACAAAGCAGTCGGAAGGGCCGAAAGCAGTTCAGATGATGCCGCACTTTATCAGCTTTCGTCGATTGCGGAAGGTCAGACTTTTATGGGCTATGTCACGGGATCACCAGAGCAGATCCGGCAGCTGTACGGACTTTTCACGGAAGAAAAGGCTCAGCTGCTTGGCTATGGCCGCAGTTCAGAGTATGGACGTGTGAGGCTGAGTGTGACAGAAACTTCACGGCCTGAAGAGAGAACAGTTTCCGGAAAGGCTTTCCTGTTCCGGCTTCTTTCACCGGCGATCGTCTATAGCAGAAATGCTTTCTATTCAACGAATAAAGAGGATCTTCTGGAAGAGATCCTTGCTTATTCGGGGCTTGAAGATACCGATCTTGTGAAGGGGAGTATTCATAGCTTTTTAAACTATACAACGATAGGTGGGTTTAATGTGACGTGGGGGATGCGTAAGCCGACGCTGGAAGCTTTTGATAAGGGGACGGTTTTGTTTTTTACCACAGAGCAGGAAAGAGAACTTCCGGCGACAGGATTTATAGGAGAGAGAACTTCCGAAGGATATGGTGAATTTGAGGTCCTTTCTGCAGACAAGCTTCAGGCAGGAGGAAGTATCGTTTCGGTGAAAAGCACTGTTGAGGCAAAACAGGTCAATGAGCGAAAACCATTATCTGGCGGATGTTCTCCTCGAACCGAGGTTGGAATTAATGTGGCGGATTCCTCGTTTGGCCAGGAAATCGTTCATGATCTTCTGTTAGAACGTCTTCAGATGGAAGCTATCGAACAGGCCGGGATTTTTGTGAAAGAGTCAAATGACAGCGATAAACTGCGCCCCACAGTCAGTAATATGCTCCTGATGGTGAGCGATGCTGCGAATATGAATAATCCATTTGATTTTGTGTGCCAGGCAGTGAAAAGCAGATATGAAGAGAAGACATCCCTTGGCAAGATGAATAAAGGAATTATTGCAGGAAAAATTCTGGATAAAACAAAAATGGTCATACCGGAGCCAAAGAACTCGGCGACAGATCAGGATGAGGATGGTGCTGTTCAAAGATTTACTTCTGAGTATGGGATATCTGGATATAGGGAAGATGTTGATGAGCTGCGTTATGAGTTTCTCAAAGCATTCCTGCAGAATCTCAAGTACGAAATCAGGGATAAGAAGGAGGCAGGAATGTCATGAAAAATGTGAATCCGATCACAGAAAGAATTTATTATGCAGTTTCTGTCCGTTTCCTTGCACCGGTCCTTGTATCCAATGGTGAAAATCTTTATACAGATGCAGATGTAATCAGGGACAGAAACGGGAGGCCTTTTATACCAGGCACATCACTGGCTGGAGCTTTTCGGGGAAGGATGGGAGAGGATAAGGCGACTCCATCTGTCTATGGCTACAGCAGTGGAGAAGAGGGGAGAATGAGCCATGTGTACATCTCAGATCTGCTATTTGATTCGTTTAAAGTCACCACTCGTGACCGTGTTCAGCTTTCAGAGGAGAAAACAGTTGAAAATAAGTTCAATATGGAAGCGATTGATACGGGGGCCGAAGGAACTTTTTTTATAGAAATCATTAACAGAGCCAATGACCGGTTTCAGGCGGAGCCGGAAGTCAGAGCGTCCATTCTTTCACTTGCAGATGGAATGATCCGTATTGGAGCTGATAAAAATCGCGGGTTTGGAAAGGCTGCAGTTACACGGGTCGGGGAAAGGCGGTTTACAGCCGCCAGTCGGAACGAATGGATCTTATTTCTGGGAAAGAGGAAAGATCCGAAAGAGTACCCGGAGGCAGACATCTCCAAGTGGAAAAATAAAACTGCGGACGATAATGGCAGGGTGTATGCACAGATAGAGGTACCCCTTTCTCTGCAAGGAGGAATCAGTATCCGGAAATATTCAGCAGATCCGGGTCGGGCAGATTATGAGCACATTACGGCCAATGGGAAGCCTGTCATACCTGGAACAAGCTGGGCAGGAGCCATTCGATGGGATGCACAGGAAATACTTGATGAACTAGGTGTTTTACAAAGCAGGAAGAAAGAACTGATGGATAAATGGTTTGGCCCCAGAGGAAACGAAAAATTGCATCAATCACAGATCATGATTGATGAGAGCGTTCTGGAAGGGGCAGTCAGGATGCCGGTCAGCAGAACACGGATCAACAGATTTACAGGAGGAACCGTTAATGCTGCTCTTTATTCGGAAATTGCCTATTATGGAGGCAGCACGATATTAAGGCTCAGCGTGAAGAAAAGCAGGAATAAGGATGAGCGCATTGATGATGCTGCTGTGGGGCTTCTGCTGCTTGTTGTGGACGATATCCGGAAAGGCCATCTTGCTATTGGTGGGCAGGTCTCTGTTGGAAGAGGGCTTTTTCGTTCCGGGGGAGAAGTGCAGGTTCTTGGCAACGCACACACAGATTCTCTGTGGTTTAGAAAAGCATTTGCCCGCCTGATAAAGGAGGATGTGGATGAAACTTTATGAATTGAAGCTGGGGAGTGAGCCAGCAGATGCCTGCATCCCTAAGCATGGTCAGATGATGCTTTATCTGGTTCATACGAAGCCGGTGTTTGAATCCTACCAGTCACTGGATCAGGTCCGGGCATTTATTGGCGACCGGGATATTCTGGAAATTCATTTATTTAACAGTGCTGTAGAATACAGAGCTATTGTATCGGAAAGCAGGCGCTTTCATGGAAAAATCGAACAGTTGATAGATTTTCCCTATGACAGGCAGGATCCTCTTTCCGTTTATGCAGAAGATGTTGCACTCGAGGATGGACGCACATTGACCATCCTTAACAAAATTCATTATGACGAACAGGGAATGGCCAGTATCGAGAATTACCGCCTGCGATTATCTGATGGAGGGAAAGAAAATGGCTGAACAGAAGATTGTAAACCCATATAATTTTATTCCTTTTTCGGATAAGAAATCAGAATCGGATCAGAACGAAGAGGCTGGAGAATATACCGGTTTTATATCCTATTCGATCCTTACCAGGACGCCGCTGTTTATCCCGAATACAAGTAATGATCACCGCTTTGAAATACCTGAGCAGGATATAGATGCGGATAATCCGGATAAAAAGGCAGAAATTGCGAGGGACCATAAGTCTTATGACTTTTTCTCTTATAAGGATCTGTCAGGACTTAAACCGGTTGATCCTGAGACACCGGGACCAGAAGTCCCTGTCATTCCGGGCAGTGAAATCCGCGGCATGCTTCGAAGCTATTATGAGATCATCACGAACTCCTGTATGTCTGGCATGGATTCTGATACAATTGAAGGGAAGCGCACGAATGCAGCGTTCAGATCCGGTCTCCTCAGAAGGAACCGCGATGGTACTTTTGACTTGTTTCGGGCGAATAACTGTCTGCTTCGGACAAAGGGGGAGAACAGCCTGGAGATTGAAGCAGGCGATAGGGATGATAATCCATGGAAGAAACCAGATAACCGAAAATTCGGAAAAGACATTTATGGACGGAAGTGTTACAGGCAGCAGGAACTTTCTGAAGGGCAGAAAGTATGGGTGACGATTCGGAGACGCCATAATAATGACCGGCCGATTTTGCCTGTCGTGACAAAAATTCTCCTAAAGGATCCAGAAGCCAATCGGAATGGAAAAACATTTTCCCGGGAAAAAATAACTGGCACGGTGTTACCAGGGTATATCCTGTTAGGAGAGGATGGGCCGGAGATGGTTGCCAGCGGGAACGGAAAATATGCGGCCCAGCAGAAGCACTGTGCCCATGTATTTGTCAAGGCAGGCGATCGGGAACTGGGAAGAAATGTCGATGTGCAGGCATTAATAAAATCCCTGAAGGCTTACTCGGACAGTTCAGAGAAAGGCAGGACAAGACCTTATCAGGACTTTGCGAAAGCGTTTGAAATCTTTTCAGAAGGAAGAGGAGACGAATTCTTTCCTGTTTATTATTCGAAGATAGGAAGCCATTTTATGCTGTCACCAGCCCAGCTCACGCGGGAGATCTATTGGGATAATTCAGAGGCGCTTGCAGGCGGCTTCCGTCCCTGCAGCAGCAAAGACAAGCTCTGTCCGGCTTGCAGACTATTTGGAGCATTATCACGAAACGGCAGATGGGCAATGACATCCAGAATACGCTGCAGCGACCTGAAGCCTGATACGACCTGGCAGAAAATGCCTTCTTATCTGTACCTGGCCCCGGTCCATCTCCAAACTCTTGGACAGCCAAGAACCAGCAGTACAGAATTTTATTTACAGCGTCCGACAGAAAATGCTCTTTTCTGGACATATGATTATTATGTAGATGAAAATGGGCTGCATGTGGCGCCGGGAAAGCTTAATGGCCGAAAGTTTTACTGGCATCAGGCACCAGACAGACTGGACTATGCTGCAGATAAAGCCTCAAAGTTAAATGAAACGGTAAGACCTGTGAAAGCAGGTGTGAAGTTCAAGGGAGAGCTTTATTTTCATCATATTACTAAACAGGAACTGGATGAATTGATTTATGTCCTTAACGCAGGGGAGATTGGACAAGACTTTGAAAGCAAGACAGAAGGATACAAACTTGGTACAGGAAAGCCGCTAGGGCTGGGATCTATAGCGATTGGTGTGGATGATGTACAGGTAAGGAAGGTAAAAATGAGTCCGGAAGAGGGGGTATTCATTGACCAGGAACCTTATCTGAACTATAAAAAGCCGGATTTTGACCCGACAACAGAGCAGAATTTTTGGAAAATGAATGACTTTGATGCGCTTTCCGGAATCAAAGCTTCATATCCGACAAAATTTGACTTTGACAAGGGAGTGCCCCAGATTTATAAATGGTTTGGTGACAATCTTTATAAGAAAAAGCCCCGGGATGGCATATATGTGAATGGGATGGCTACGAAGCGTGAGGACATGGCATATGGCCAATATATGCAGGCAATGGATCCCAGGCTTCACAGCACCGGGATTGGAGAAGTGTCCAGACGGAACGGAAATCAAGAAGGTTCAAAAAATCATTGGAGGAAAAGATGAAAAAATTTATCACTTACATCGCGAAAAATATTGGGCATAACTTACAGGCATTACAGTATCAGGCGGTAGACAATAATAAGCTGTCTATGGATCATGCCTATCATTTTCCAATTGTAGCGGCTCTTCATGGCTATGCTAAGAAGGGAGACGAGGTACAGGTAGTAGAGATCTACGTCCCCAATGATGTCAGTTATGAAGCAAACCACAGAATACTGGAGCAGGAGATCGATGCGGTCAGTCGGGAGATCGGATTTACGTGGAAACCTGTGCATATCGAAGTGAGTGACGCAGAAGTGGAAATTGAGCATCTGAAGACCTATTCTAAGCTGATCAATATTTTCCAGGACAACGATGAAGTCTATATGTGTACGACCTACGGGACCAAGCCGATACCGATTATTGAGATGATGGCCCTGAACTTTGCTTATCGTGTCAGAAAGAATTTATCAGTGCCCTGCATCGTGTATGGCAGTGTGGACCGGAATGATCCTGCCCATAGTAAGGGATTTATTTACGATATCTCTCCTTTGTTCTATATGATGCAGCTCAGTAACACCCTTGCCGATCAGAGAGTGAAAGACCCGGAGAAAAAGATCGCCCAGATCATGAATTTCGACGAAGACTGGAAGCAGGAATAAAGGACAGAAACGACGGCTATTTTCCGTGTTTCTGAGATAAATGCAGCGCAGCTGTTGGAGTAAAAAAATGCTCCGGCAGCTGTTTTTTTAACTATTTTCCTCAGAAAACTGAAGAAGTCAAATCTGAAACAACATATATAGTAGAAGGTACTGCCAAGAAAGTTTGTGAGGAGGAGACCAGCTAAAATGAATGAACATGACGGCATATATTCAGCAAAAATTGCAGAGGTGATTCGGGCGTTTCTGGATGAACAGGGGTGGAAGTATTCTTTCAGCGAGGAGGAAGGAACATTTTCTTTTCTTATGAAGGGTACTGGCATCTTGAAGTATCTGCCATTCAGAATTGAAGCCGGGAGTAAGGAATGCACGGTGTATGCATTCTCGCCAATTGGATTTGAGAACATGGATGATGTGACTAAGTCTCGCATGACCGTCTTTCTCTACAGGATCGCTCAGCTCTCAAGAGAAGACATATTCCTTTTGGATAAGGAAACGGGTGAAATATACTTTAAGTGCAGGATCAGGTGTGAAAAGGAGAACGAGCTGTCGGGCGCGAGCATCAGCAAGGCTATTAACGCGGCGTGGGAGAAATTTAATCAGTACATACCGGCAATCGGAGACATGGTAACCACGGGAAAACTACGAGCTCTTGAAGACAACTGCCTATATGCAGGTGAAGAAGGCGGTAATTATGGTGGAGCGCACTTCTTTGAGGATGACGATGACGAGGAAGATGCCGGAGATACGGATTATTTTGATGAGCTTCTGAAAAGTTTGTCACCTCAGGACGACGGGGACAGCAGCGGGTGTTTGGAAGATCGTAAAAATGAGAATGCAGATGCGACTGATGACAACTGGGGCATTGTTGATGACGGGAAAGAAGAGAAGAACGGGAAGCACCATGCTGAAATTATGATTCAGCGCCTGCTGGATAGGTTTGGGCAGTTTACTATTGCAGAAGCAAGCACTTCAGAGGGAAAGACAGGTAGTGATGGTGATACTTCTGAGCAGGCAGGCAGATCAATGAATGGGGGAGATGCTGAATGAATATTCAAGTAAAAAGCTGCAGTGGTATTACATTGGTTCCATTGGAGAGCAGAATGCTGGCAGATAGAAAGATTTTTCTGGAAGGCGAATTGAATGAGGCTAAAGCATGCGAATTTGTCAAAGAAGTTATGCTGTTGAACAGTGAAAGCCCTGAAAAAAATATCGATGTCCTGATCAACACACCTGGTGGCGAGATCAATTCAGGCATGCTGATCTACGACTGCATCCAGGGAAGTAAGGCTCCTGTCAGAATGTTTTGTATTGGGAAAGCATTGAGCATGGGAGCAGTGATTTTTGCGGGTGGAATGCATGGCAGATATATGCTTCCACATAGTGAATTAATGCTTCACGAACCTCTACTGGGCAGCCCGGTGGGTGGTAGCAGTTCGACAGTCAGGTCCGTTTCAGATAGTTTACTTCAGGCTAAAGAGAGAATTAACAGAATTTTGGTGAAGCATACCGGTAGAACAGAAAAGGAAGTAGAAGAAGCGACGTCATTTGATCATTATTTCAGCCCGAATCTCAGCTGGAAAGCATTTATGGCAGAGATGATGCTATAACCATCATTAATAACTCAGACAGTTATGTTTATCTTGGCGGAAATGATCTTCGTACAGGGCAAATGGTAAGCCAGAAGCTAAATGCACCCTTGGAAGATGTTCTTTACATGCCGGTTGGAAGAGAAATTATTTTCCGAAGGGGAAGTAAGCCTATTGTGACAGACCGATACGATATATGCAGTGATGCCAGATATCGTAAAATCACTGAAGACTATCAGCGCCGCTTAGATAAAGAGATCGAAAAATAAAAAAATTCCAGTTGAAAATAATTGCTGATATTACGTGCCGCTTTGACGGCTCCAGAATGCCAGTCATACAGTAGAGTCATGTAGTAACAGAAAGAAATGCTATATAGTCCATGATGGACATGATATAATATTTTAAAATGATATCTATTGTATGACATCTACATCAGAAAAATTCTGGAGGGCACGATGGCGGAGAATACAGTACAGAGAAATGAAGATATTGTTCCTAAAGAGCATAGAAAATTTCTGAGAGATTTACGTAATTATTGCCCCGAAAAAGAGGCCAAAGCGATTATTGACGACATCAATGAGTCGCTGAAAAATGGCTATCTAAAGCCGACAGAGAATATTAAAAACGAGTTAATACTGCGTAATGACTTAATGCATATTATGGGTCATGAATATCTCGCGTATTTAGAGTATTTAAAGGGGAAAAAATGGAATCTTTCGTATAGAGAGTTAGAGAATCTTTATGATCTTTATGTTGAAGCTTATTGTCAAGCTGTGGGCGATGAATTAAATAAGCTGATGTATGAATATAAGTCTGAAAGAAAAAATGGGGCTTTTTTTGATCCTTCTAAGAAGAAAGGTTTTATCGAATATTTTCAGGGAAGAGTCTCAAGTATAATGAGCAATAACTGGACAAAAGAAAAAAATCATCAAATAAATGAGGGGGCTACTCTCATCGAAGATTATGTCAATACACAAGACACTGGAAATAAAAAAATAAAGACGGACTCGCCTGGATGGAATGGAAAAGAGAACCCTCTTCTCACACAAAAGGGTAAGCCGCGTAAGGATATCAAGAGAGAGGTATATGCGAACAATAATATTGCAGATTCAGTAGAGGACAGGGATTATACGGATAAACTTTGGGTTTTATTGGCCCTTTACCAGCAGGAGATATTGACAAAACTGTATCATACGAACCAGCAATATAAGAATAGTCACCAATATAAAAAATATCGCCGTTATTCGACTTTCTACACAGGTGGTATGGTGGACTATATCAAGAATTATGGCCTGGATCAGCTTGTGGGAAAACATAGTTCAGAAGTCTGGCACAGTCTATATGAAGATTTTCTCAAGTTTGTGTACGAAAATCAGCCCATGTCTTTGGAAGAAGCATTTTATAATTTTCTGAAGACGAAGGCAAGTATTTTTCCAGAGGTTCAGGATAAGGCTGAAAGACTTGAAACTCCCTTTTCACAGAAGCTATATGCAATCTTTCTCAATGTGAGTGCGTCGCAGATCCGGGGCTATATGAAGAAGTATAAAGAGTCTATAGAGACAGAAGTGATCAGCCCATACATGGGCGAATGCAGAGGGTAAAGATATGTTTATCAATATTTCCAATCATCCATCAGTCAGCTGGCCGGACTCTGAGAAAAGAGAAGCCGAACGCTATGGACAGGTGATAGATATACCGTTCCCTGAAATCCGGATTGAGTATTCATCAGAACAGATCGATGCCTTGGTTGAGGAAACAATGAAAAAATTGCAAGCTGTGGCCGGAGGTATTCCAAAGGGGCGGCGTATCGTCGTCATGGCAGAAGGAGAGTTTGTTTTTACATACCGGCTTGTTTCGAAGATTAAGCAAACAGAAATGATTCCTGTGGCAGCAATCACCAGACGTGTATCCAGAGAGAAGGTAGATGCAACAGGAGCAGTTATAAAGACATCCCAGTTTATTTTTGAAGGATTCAGAAGGTATTAGGGAGATTTTATGCGGGAGACGAATTGGAAACAGGCAGTTGAATATGGGATGAGGTGTTTTGAAAGCTTTCACCTGAAAAAATATTCGTGTGACCAGTTATCAGCCTATCTCAAATATTATCTCGCTACTCCGGATGACAAACGTGATGTCCCTTTTAATTTTAAGGTGTGTATGTCCGAAGCAGAGGGTATCAGGTTTCTGCATACCTTTGAGAATATGATGCAGACAGTCAGACCTGAATATAGGATAGGAACAATCAGCGAGCGAGATCTTCTGCAGGGAGCAGGGCAGATACAAGGGAAAAACAGCTGGATAGAACTGCTCGGTTCCGGAGCAATTGATGCACTTGCTGTTGTGGACTGTGAAAATGAGGACATGACAGCTGAAGACCTGGGACGGTGGAGGCTGGTTGACAGGCAGTTCAGGAAAACAATCTCTGCTCCTAAATTTCTATGCTGTAACGAGAATCTGATGCAGAAAAGGTTCGCTCCGGACGAAAGACTTTACTATCAACTGTTCAGTAATGATATCAGAGTTTATAAAGCGGATGAAAGTAATGCCGGACAGCTTGTTATAGAGGCTTTGGTGAGAAAGGGATATACGGTTTCTCCGGATTTTGAAGGTGATCTCCGGGCATATGTTGAAGATGTATATCCGAAGGCGCTGAAACAGGAAATGGAGTTCGTAGATGATCTGGTGGAACGGGTGATACGGGAATACTGGATCCATCACAGCGTGGATGACAGCGGCAGGCTCGATGCTCTTTGTGTCCCCTACCATGTTCCGTCCGAAAAATCAACAAATGTACCAGCTGCAGAGATTTCTGGAGATACTACTCAGAATCAAAAGAATCAGATATCTGAATCGAAGCTGAACGATGACCGGGAGATTCTGTCTTTGGAAGTCCCGGTTTTTTCTGCCAAGGATGAGAGACTGATTACAGAACAAGTGCAGGAGATCAGCCGGAAAAGAGCACCAAAAATTTTGCTGCTGGCTCTCAGTACTATGCGATCTACCCTCGTCAGAAATCAATATTCATGCCATATAAAGGGGATCGAGGTGGCTGAAAGCAAGGATACAGAGTATGAGTATCAGATGGAGCCTGTTACTGAGCACCTGATCAGGCAACTCAAAGGCCGGGGTACCTGCCTGGACGAGATGATTCTTCTGGCAACTGATGCAACCGTTGAGCGCAAAGAGGGTATCCGGATAGAAGATAGAGAATC
>JBJEMO010000123.1:0-1892 GCA_051879715.1 Bilifractor sp. | reverse complement strand
GCAGCCGAAAAAACACATTTCCGATAATAGGATTTCTCAAAATCGAGACATTTCCCCTTAAATATTCTTCCCTGGAGATCCCGGATGGCAGTCCGCCCGGAGAAGTAATTTCGATTCTGTCATCAAACATCATTACCCGGATCTGCGCGTTCACGTCCCAAGTCCTATGAATGAGTGCATTTGCAATCGTCTCACGAAATGCCTCCTCGGGAACTTTCTCAATTTTCTGCCTCTCTATCCCGCGTATTTCTTCATATTGATAAAAATCTCTATAAATAGAAACAGTCTTTTCCAGCTCAATCAATATCGACTCATGTTGAAAAGTAACTCTTTTCAAAATCTGACTGATATTTTCGCCAAACCTTGCTATGTCAATTCCAGGGAAATCATTCTGATCTGCTAAAAGCTCCGCCGCATGGTTATATCCATTCGCATCGCTATAGAGATTCAGCGTTTTGAGTACATCCCTGCTCAAAGCCTTCACGCCGATTTCTTTTTTTGCTTTCTCTTCAAGCGTGTGAAACGTAAGCTTCTGGCTTGCAGCTGGAAGCTCATCGAATTTAATATTCTTTCCCCGCATAATCAACCTGTTTAACTCAAGGTTATCCACCTGAATAGTTGCCGTATCATTTCTCCTGTATGCCTTGGACTTATAGGTATACGGTTTATTCATGCCAGGTTCAACTTTCAGCGTAACCGTTTTCTCCGCATACTGAACCGTCAATTCATACAAAGGCTGCGGATGGATCGTATCATTGATCCTGTTTTCAATATCAAGACACGCCTGCACCGGATCCTGCAAGCCAACAACATGTCCATCATCGTCCATCCCAAAAATGATCCGGCCACCATCATAATTTGCATAGGCGCTAACTGTCTTTAAAAAAGTATTTGTGACATCCGATTTGAATTCAAGCTGCCTGGATTCCTTCATGGCGACCTCCTGATCACAAATATGATTTTATTCTAATTGTTTTCACCCACAATTTCAATTGCAATATTTTATAATTTAATTTTCGATGTATTTTATTTTAAATTTGTGCTTAAATTAGATCGTATTTTCAATTATAAATTTTTATGATCGCATTTGCAATCTTCAAATGATCGATGGCGCCTGCAACAGATGCCTTCAACTGCTCATAACCAGATTCACGAATGAACATTCTCTTATCGCCTGTGCAGACCTGGAAACTGCGGGCAGAGGGCAAGGTTCGCCTCAATGGAAGATCCGCGTAGCCACGCAAAAGGCCTTGTTCTATTTCAGAAGACAACTTCCAACAGAGGTCGACAGAGTTTCTCGGATAATCGCAGGCTTCCGTAAAGTGCGGGGCGATATTTTTTGGTTATACAAGTTTTACATAAAATCTCATAACTTTCCTACAGGACTATCCTCCCAGAGCCGCCCTTTTCCTGTGTGCAGTCCAAGAGCTACTGCCTGATAGTACTCACAGACCTGTTTCCCCATCTGGTGGCTGCCGGTATGGATCACCAGGTATTTATTACCGTCATCATCCGTATCGATCTCAATGAAATGGTTCCCACCTCCAAGACTCCCGATAGCTCTCTCGATTTTTCTGGAATCCTTCAGGTTCCGGTAACAGTTCATAGTCTGCATCTCCGGAAAATGCATCAGTCTTCCGGAGTTCACCTCTCTGCCGGATGGCACATACTGTCTGATGACAGCATCCAGCCGGTCGAAGTCAATATCGATCCTGCCAAGTTCAACGGTAAGCATGCCGCAACCGATATCAACACCTACGACATTGGGGATGATCTTATCCTGCATGTCTGCCGTAAAGCCGATCACACAGCCTTTTCCGGCGTGACAGTCAGGCATGATACGGACCCCCTGATTCATGATGGCATTCTCGACAAGGTTCCTTGCATATCGT
>JBJEMO010000122.1:0-12920 GCA_051879715.1 Bilifractor sp. | reverse complement strand
ATCATGGCAATTATGTGCGTCATTGCTCTGTTTCCAATCAGCTGGGTCGTTTTATCATCATTTAAGAAAGACTTGTTGGCAGATCCTGGTTTTACATTACCGCAGTCCATATACCTGAATGGTTATATCAAAGTCGTAACAAAATTAGGTATCTGGAAATATTTTGCAAACAGTTTTATCTGTGCAACCATCGGAATGCTTCTGTCTATTGTCATGCTCTCTATGGCATCATATGTAATCGCACGATTTAACTTTCGAGGGAAACACATTATTACAGCATGTTTTATGGCCACAATGTTTGTACCTGCTTCGGCATTGACATTTCCTGTCTACAATCTGATCAAAGGAATGCAGCTTTTTGATACACGCACTGGATTGATTTTTGTATATGCATGCAGCGGCATCGCAATCAGTTTTATGGTGATTCGTAATTACTTTGCTACCATCCCAAAAGAGCTTGAAGAAGCGGCCAGGATTGATGGCGCAGGGTATTTTCAGACCTTTATTAAGATTATGTTTCCGATTGCCAGACCGGGTATCTTCACAGCAGCTATTCTCCAATGGCTTCAGCTCTGGAATGAATTCTATTGGGCGTCATTGTTAATTGTAGACCGATCAAAGATGACTGTCCCGGCAATACTTTCGCAATTTACGACAAGTTTTTCTACAGATTACAATGGATTGCTTTCTGCCATTGTCATTATCATCATCCCGCCAATACTTCTGTTCTGCTTCTTCAGCCGGTTTTTTATCGAGGCTCTTTCTGGAGGTGCTGTGAAAGGATAACAAAATGAACCAAAATTTTAATAAAGTATACGAGCGTACGGATTGGTTCCGAAAAGCAAGATTCGGTATGTTTATTCACTGGGGGTTATACTCTATACCGGCCAGAGGGGAATGGGTACGCAGTGAAGAACGTTTATCCACGTCTGATTATGCACAATACTTTGAAGAATTTAATCCGGAAAATTGCGACCCGAAAGAGTGGGTATTGATGGCCAAGAACGCCGGCATGCAATATATCGTGCTGACGGCGAAGCACCACGATGGCTTTTGCCTGTTTGATTCTGCACTCACGGACTATAAGAGTACAAATACCAGATGTAAACGTGACTTTGTCAGAGAATTCGCAGATGCTGCCAGGGAAGCGGGATTGAAGGTTGGTCTGTATTATTCACTGCTGGACTGGCACCATCCCGATTATCCCAAATACAAAGATGCGTTCCATCCCATGCGCGCTAATCCACTTTTTAAAAACGAAAGTACAAATTGGGATCGCTATCTTAATTATATGCATGGACAAGTACGAGAGCTTGTATCCAATTATGGAAAGATAGATATCCTTTGGTTCGATTTTTCGTATGATGACATGTTTGGAGAAAAATGGAAAGCAGCAGAGCTGGTTCGTATGGTTCGCTCGTTTCAACCGGATGTCATTATTGATAACAGGCTGGAGACCTCGGGAGAGGGATTTGGTTCACTGGTCACTGATACTCCCTCCGAATATGCAGGCGATTTTGTCAGTCCGGAGCAGATTATCCCACCGGAAGGGATTCGGAATGCCCAAGGAGAACCTGTTCCATGGGAACTATGTTGCACAATGAACAACCACTGGTGCTACGACCCCAGAGATCAGCAGTTTAAAACACCGAAAATGCTGATCCGTAAGCTTGTCGAATGCGTCAGCAAGGGCGGAAACATGATATTAAATGTTGGTCCGGATGCAAATGGCCATATACCCGATCAAAGTGCCAGGATCCTGAAGGAAATCGGAAAGTGGATTGAAATAAATGGAGAGTCCATCTATGGTTGTACAAATGCAGATATACCAAAGCCAGAATGGGGCCGATATACACGTAAGGGAAATACCATTTATGCGCACATTTTTGAGACGCCACTTGGACCGCTGGGATTGACCGGAATCCCGGTTGATCGCATTAAAATGATACGCCGGTTAAGTGATGGTTCGGAAGTAATTCGGGGAGAAAGCTGGCTGACAGCATCTTTTAAAGATATACCCTTTGCCTGCCTGGGAGAGGTTCCTCATTTCACATATCCTTTGCCGGATGATATCGACACAGTATTAAAAATTACATTGAAATGATAAGCAGGATTGCAATTAGAGAAATATTTTGGACAGTGGTATTTTACCAGTTATTTAAGGTGGAAAGAATGAGACAATTAACAGCAGCGGTAATCGGTGCCGGATTACGGGGAGATGTATACGCATCATATAGCCTTGACCATCCGGACGAATTAAAAATAGTAGCGGTTGCAGAGCCGGATCAGGAGAGGCGGGAGGCTTTTGCCCGGAAGTATCATTTGAACAAAAATATGTGTTTTTCTGATTACAAGAACCTGTTGCAGAGAGAAAAAATGGCTGACTTTGTCATGATCTGCACCATGGACCGCATGCATTATGAACCCGTGATCATGGCTCTTAAAAAGGGCTACCATGTGCTATGTGAAAAACCAATGTCCACAAATGAATCAGAAATTGTCCGCATGGGTACGATGGCAGAAAAATATGGACGAATTTTGTCTATCTGTCACGTACTGCGATATTCGCCATTTTTTACAAAAATAAAGGAACTGATTCAGACAGGGACAATTGGAGAGTTGCAGACAATTCAGCAGATTGAAGAAGTGGGCTTCTGGCATCATGCTCACAGCTTTGTGCGTGGGAACTGGAGAAAAACAGAGGAAGCAAGCCCGATGATCCTCCAAAAGTGTTGCCATGATATGGACATTCTGCTTTGGCTGGTTGAACAGAATTGCACGGAGATTCAGTCATTTGGAACGTTATCCTATTTTAATAAGGAGAACGCTCCAAAAGGATCCACAAAATACTGTATGGACGGTTGCACCCAGCGAGATAAATGTCCTTTCTATGCACCGCGATTCTATCTGGAACATCCCAGAGCGGAAATTGACGGACTTACACACGCTGTTTCCGTCAAGACAGACAGGGAGAGCATTCTAAAAGCATTGCAGCATGGTCCTTATGGACGCTGTGTATTTCACTGTGACAACACAGTCGTTGATCATCAGGTTGTGAATATACAATTTGAAAAAGGAATGACTGCCTCTTTTACTATGTCCGCATTTACAAATGATTGTACAAGAAAAATAAATGTCATGGGCACACGTGGCCAAATTGAAGGTGACATGGAGAAAGGAATCCTAAAAACAGTTGATTTTGTCACCGGAGATACTGACACAATTGAATTACATACCCCAGTAAAAGGACATAGCGGCAGTGACAGCAAAATGGTTGCCGATTTTCTCCGACAAATATCAGCGGATCATTCGGGCAACGGAAGATCATCCGCAGCCAGTTCCGTTGATAGTCATCTTATGGCTCTTGCTGCAGAAAAGTCCCGCCTGGAAAATCGCGTAATTTCTCTTTCAATATACAAGGAAGAGATTGCGGGGAAATCACGATAAAATTTGAGCTGCATTACTCTATATTAGAGGATCATGTGAAAACAGGAGGGAAAAATGGATAAACCAGTTTTGGTGGTTATGGCGGCCGGATTAGGGAGCCGCTATGGAGGATGGAAGCAGATTGATCCGGTAGACTCTTTTGGTAATTACATTCTCGATTATTCTGTATATGATGCAATTCGCGCCGGTTTTAGCAAGGTACTATTTGTGATCAATCAGGCGATGGAACATGCTTTTTCAGAACATATTTACAAAAAATATGCTTCGAGAGCGGATGTGTCATATGTCTGCCAGGATCTCAATGATATTCCGGATGGATTTGCCGTTCCTGATGGACGAACAAAGCCATGGGGTACAGCACATGCCATTTATGCCTGCCGTGATAGGATTCATGGACCGTTTGCAGTAATAAACGCTGATGATTACTATGGGGCAACTGGATTCCAAATGGTTTATGAATACTTGAATAATCTTAATGAAGGTTCAGGACAGCATGTCATGATTGGGTATTACCTGAAAAATACAATCACAGAAAATGGCGCAGTTTCACGAGGTATCTGTCAGGTAAATCAGGATGGATTTTTATCTTCTATCCGGGAAAGAACCCGGATAGAATTGCATAACGGAAAGTGTGCATACACTGAAGATGATGGAAAGACTTGGGAATGGCTGGATAATGACAGTATTACCTCCATGAACTTCTGGGGATTTTCTCCTGACATTCTTCCCCATATCGAAGCAGGATTTAAGACCTTCCTCAGCACAGAGCTCAATGAAAATCCTTTAAAGCAGGAGTATTTTCTACCCACTGTTATCAATGCGCAGCTTTTATCCGGCAAAGCTACTGTGAAAGTTCTGAAAACTGCTGATCATTGGTATGGGATGACTTATCAACAAGATCATCCGATGGTGGAAAAAGCCTTGGAAGCCTTGAAAAAAAAGGGGCAATATCCGGAAGAACTCTGGGAGGAATAGAATGACAGCGTTAACATCAGAACAGATTCTTTCAGCCATTCATCATTTTGATTTTCCCGGACAACTGGAATCCTTTGCGAGATATGGTCATGGACACATTAATGATACATATCTGTTGCAGCTGAGGATCGGAAAAATTGGCACTATGAAAGTAATTCTCCAGCGTATCAATACGGACATTTTTCAGAATCCTCGGGAACTTATGGAAAATATCTGTAATGTTACCATGTGTCTGCAGAATAAGATACAAAAAGCAGGGGGAGATGCGGAAAGAGAGACATTAAATGTAATCACTGATAAGCAAAACCAGTCATATTATCGCGACCCACGTGGCAATTGCTGGAGAGCGTATAAATACATAACAGATGCCTGCACCTATGATCAGCCTTTAAATGTACAGGATTTTTATCAGAGTGCCGTGGCATTTGGACGGTTTCAGAATCTTCTTTCGGACTATCCGGCAGACCATCTATATGAAACAATTCCGGATTTTCACAATACGTTGAAGCGATACAATTATTTTGAGAAATCTCTGAAAGAAGATAAATTGGGCAGGGCAAATACAGCCGTGGATGAAATTGCGTTTGTAAAAGAACATCAGAATCTTACCACCTTGTATCAGACTAAGGCGGGCGCATCCGATATTCCACTTCGTGTAGTACATAATGATACCAAGCTCAATAATATCATGATCGACAATCTGACACATCAAGGCATTTGCATTATTGATCTTGACACAGTGATGCCCGGTTATGTGATGAACGATTTTGGCGATTCCATACGTTTCGGCGCCAGCACAGCGTTAGAGGATGAAACGGATCTTTCAAAAGTAAACCTCGATATTTCTGCATTTGAAGCCTATACAAAAGGCTTCATGGAACAGTGCTCCGACAAACTGACGGAATTGGAGACAAGCCTTCTGGCAGATGGTGCACGTATAATGACATATGAGTGCGGAATGCGCTTCCTGACAGATTATCTGGACGGTGATAAATATTTCCGCATTGCAAGGCCCAATCACAATCTGGAACGGGCACGCAATCAGTTTGCATTGCTAAAAGATATGGATCAGAAAATTGATGAAATGAAGGCAATTGTAGAAAAATACAGATAGAAGTGTACGTTAAAGGATGTGACCCTATTGGAGAGAGGTATAAAGTGAAAATTATTCGAGCAAAAAATTATGAAGATATGAGCAGAAAGGCAGCCAATCTGATTTCTGCGCAGGTAATCCTAAAGCCTGATTCTGTGCTTGGGCTGGCAACAGGATCTACACCGATTGGCATCTATCAGCAGCTGGCTGAATGGTATAAGAAAGGCGACATTGACTTTTCCGAAGTCACAACTGTAAATCTCGATGAATATTACGGATTGACCCCACAGCATCATCAGAGCTACCATTATTTTATGCAGCACGAATTTTTTGACCATGTCAACCTCTCCCCAGAACACACTTTCCTTCCTGATGGGATGGAACAGGACCATGAAAAGGAATGCACACGATATACGGCACTGATCTATGCACTTGGAGGCATTGACCTGCAGCTTCTTGGTCTTGGACATAATGGACATATTGGTTTTAATGAGCCTTCTGACTATTTTTCTACTGATGTACACCTTGTAAATCTTACTGAAAGTACGATCCATGCAAATCAACGTTTTTTTGCCTCGGCAGATGATGTTCCGCGTCAGGCATACACCATGGGGATCCGCACGATTTTCCTGGCTAATAGAATCCTGCTTGCAGTGAGTGGAAAAGATAAAGCAGATATCGTCAGAACAGCTTTTCTTGGAAAAGTAACGCCGACTATACCTGCATCGATCCTTCAGTTACATCCGGATGTTTGGATAATCGGTGATGAGGATGCACTTTCTGAAATTCCAAAAGGAGCAGTAGTATGATCATTCGTAATCTCCGGGTTTTTCAACCAGATGGAAGTTTCCGGCATCAGGACCTGTATATTTCTCATGGCCGCTTTATCACCAATAAAAGCGATTATGAAGAAGTGTGTTCGGATACAGATCAGCAGCCAGCAGAGATAAAGGATACATCACGAACACCGGAACAGTCTGTGGTGGATGGACAGAATCTCCTGGCGGTTCCAGGCTTTATTGACATCCACCTGCATGGATGTAAGCATGCTGACTTTTGCGATGCAACAAAGAATTCTATTCAGATAATGGCAGCATATGAAGCGTCACAGGGGGTGACATCTATCTGCCCGACATCCATGACGGTCTCAAAGCATCACCTTGAAGCCATCATGCAGAACTTTTGCGCTACAAAGTGTCCGGATGGATCACATCTGGCAGGGATCCATATGGAAGGCCCGTTCATATCCCAAAAACGAAAAGGTGCTCAGAAAGAAGAAAATGTCTGCACCTGTGATGTCAGATGGTTTCATCACCTTCAGAAGCTTTCCGGAGATCAGATTAAAATTGTGGACATAGCTCCGGAAACCCCAGGTGCAATAGACTTTATACAGAAACTACATAATGATGTATGCATTTCTCTTGCGCATACAGATGCCGATTATGAAACTGCCAGAGAAGCGTTACAGCTTGGAGCAAGACATGTAACACATCTTTATAATGCTATGCCACCTTTTCATCATCGACATCCCGGGGTAATAGGTGCTGCATTTGATGAGAAAAATTGCAGGGTAGAGCTGATCTGTGATGGTATTCATCTACACCCATCAGTCGTAAGGGCAGCGTTTGCAATGTTTGGTGCAGATAGAATCATTTTTGTCAGCGACAGTATGGAAGCAACCGGACTTGAGGACGGACGTTATATGCTGGGTGGTCAGGATGTTTATGTCGATGGCAGAAAAGCTGTCTTACAGGATGGAACATTGGCTGGTTCCGTAACGAACCTTGCGGATTGCTTCCGGATTGCTGTAAAGCAGATGGATATTCCAATTCGGGATGCTCTCTGGGCAGTGACTCGAAATCCGGCAAAGGAAATTGGAATTTATAACGAAAGAGGCAGCATAGAAGCAGGAAAAATAGCAGATTTTTTACTGCTTGATGATAGTCTGAAATTAAAAGCAGTGTTCATACTAGGCAAAAGATACCTATGATAGGCATAACCATCCTGGTCTGATCTCAAATAATAGCACAACAAGATCCTTTTACTTAAAAATAACCATTTCCATTCTCCGCCCACATGCTTATAATGTGCTCATGTACAGAGAGGTACCGTTTTAGCGGTATCTCTCTTTTTTTCGTCTTACGGAAAACATTCTGATTTTTATGTATCCCGTGCAGGCGGAAATACTGACAAAAGTATACACATGAGGAGGAGATCACATGGATTACAGCATTACAGACACTTTGTGGGTATTCCTGGCAGCCATCCTTGTATTCTTTATGAATCTTGGATTTGCCTCGGTTGAGGCTGGCTTTGCCAGATCCAAGAATACGGTAAACATTCTGTCCAAGAACTTTATTGTCTTCGCCATTTCATCCCTCGGCTTCATTCTGCTCGGCTGGGGTCTGATGTTTGGAGGCACCGGCGGATTCGTCGGGACGTCCCATCTCTGGATTCTCGGAAATGTAGATCTGTCTTTCTACGACAACACGCTGACAAGCTCCGTGCCATTCTGGGGCAAGTTCTTCTTTGAGCTTGTGTTCTGCGGAACAGCGGCGACCATCGTGTCCGGAGCAGTTGCAGAGCGTGTCAAATATGTGTCCTTCATCATCTTTTCTTTTATTCTGACCCTGCTGATCTATCCGGTCATCGGACACTGGATCTGGGGCGGCGGCTGGCTTGCACAGCTTGGGTTTAAGGACTTTGCAGGTGATACCGTTGTACATTCCCTGGGCGGCTGGTCTGCACTGAGCGGTGCCCTGATCCTCGGACCTCGTATCGGGAAGTATGACAAGAACGGAAAACCAAGGGCCATTCCCGGACACAACATGTCTCTTGCCGTTATTGGACTTTTCGTACTCTGGCTTGGATGGTTCGGATTCAATCCGGGCTCAACCCTGACCTTCCAGCATCCGGCGGATGTCATGCACATTCTGATGACCACAAATTCCTCTGCCATCATGGCAGTCCTTACCTCTACCATTACTGCATGGATTGTCATCGGCAAGCCTGATTTGGGTATGACCGTCAACGGCTGTCTTGCAGGACTGGTTGGAATCACCGCCAGCTGCGCTTATGTAACAGTTGCCGCTTCCATGATCATCGGAGCAATCGCCGGCGTGATCGTTGTATTTGCAGTAGGATTCTTTGATAAGCTTCATATTGATGACCCTGTTGGCGCCTGCGCAGTACATCTGTGCAACGGCGTTCTCGGAACCATTGCAGTTGGTCTGTTCTCCTGCAAGGGTGTTACGACCCTGTCTACAGAAAACGGCCTATTCTATGGCGGCGGCTTCCATCTGCTTGGCATAGAGCTGCTCGGTATCGTGGCAGTTGGTGCGTTCAGCTTCTGCTCTTCCTTTATTGTGTGGCAGATTCTGAAGCATACTGTTGGCATTCGTGTCACTAGAGAAGAGGAGATTCAGGGACTTGATATCGGCGAGCATGGAAACGTTGCTTATCCTGATTTCGCACCGGCCACAGCAACTGCATTCAATACGGAAATCGATGAAGATGATACTGACGAGAGCCAGAAGAGCGGTAAGGTTGTCTCCATGTTCAAGACTTCCGGTGAGGATCAGAAGGCAGCCGGCGCAGAAGCATCTGTCCAGGAGGCTGTTCCTGTAACTTACGTTGAGAAGAAGGGTGCGAAAATCACCAAGGTTTCCATCATTGCCAACCAGACGAAATTCGCTGAGCTGGAGGATGCCCTGGAAAATATCGGCATCACCGGTATGACTGTCACAAACGTATTCGGCCATGGCATGCAGAAGGGACATTCCACCTATTTCCGCGGCGTACCGGTAGAGACACGGCTGCTTCCGAAGATCAAGCTGGATGTCGTCATCTGCAAGGTTTCCTGCGAGGACCTGATCAATACCGTTCAGAAGGTTCTGTACACTGGCAACTATGGAGATGGTAAGCTCTTCCTGTATGATGTCAGAGATGTCATCAAGATCCGTACCGGAGAGCACGGATATGATGCACTGCAGGATGATCCCGGCGCACAGGATGACTGATGATCTGATAGCAGCCCAAAAAAATACGCAATGCATGCTCATATCAGACCCATAATGAAGAAGATGGAACAGATACCGAATCAATACTGACGTAAGCTGCACAGATCTCGAATAATCGGGCTCCATTAATTTGACCACATGGTCAATAAGTGCTATACTGCATTTATCGACCATGTGGTCATTTTTATAGGCATGCACCTTTTGACCCTGACATCATATGATAGGAGGCATTCGCAATGCAGCGTGAGGAGAAAGCCCGGCAGACCCGGGAGAAAATATTGAAAAGCGCCATAGAGGAGTTCGCGATGCATGGCTATGAGGCGGCATCGATGAATAACGTCTGTGAGGCGGGCGGTGTTTCCAAAGGAATTATCTATCATTATTTCCAGTCCAAGGACGACCTGTACCTGGCCTGTCTGAGGGAATGCTTTCAGGCGCTGACTGCTTATATGACTGACCATGTGCATGATGATGGCGATGCACATAAGCTGCTTTCAGGATATTTTCAGGCAAGAATGGATTTTTTCCGTACCCACGAGGCATTCGGACGGCTGTTCTGCGGGGCGGTAATGCTTCCGCCGGTTTCGCTTAAAAAAGAGATCCTGGAAATACGAGAAGATTTTGACAAGATGAATGACGCATATCTGCGTGACATTCTGAAGGCAGGCCGACTCCGAAAAGGCTTGTCAGAGGAAGCTGTCATCCGCGCGTTTCGTGCGTTTCAGGATTGCCTGAATGCAGGAGAACAGGACTATGCAGAAGCGGGAACGGGTCTTGCGCAGCATGAAAAGGACTGTCAGAACCTGCTGGAGATCTTTCTGTTTGGCATCATGGAAAGAGAGGACATCTGATAATGGATACATTGATTCTGGTACTGCGCTGGGTTCTGGTACTGGTCCTGGCGTGGCTTTGCGGAAAGCTGATTACGAAAATAAAAATGCCTGCGATACTTGGATGGCTGATTGCCGGTATGATCTTCGGCCCCTACGGATGTAGGCTGCTGGCACAAACTGTTCTGGATTCCGCATGGTATAAGATCATCATCACATGGATGCAGTGCGCGTTTGGTCTGATGCTGGGAACCGAGCTGATCTGGAGCCGCATCCAGTCCTATGGACGTGCACTCATCATTACCACACTGACGCAGTCCCTGGGAACCTTTGCTGTCGTTTCCGCAGCCTTTGCCGTTGTTCTGTCCATTACAGGATATCCGGTATGGCTTGCACCGGCCTTTGGCGGTATCGCTCTGGCGACTGCACCTGCTCCCGCACTGTCCATCATACAGGAATTTCACACAAAAGGACCTGTTACGGACACCCTGCTGCCGATGGCAGTATTGGATGATATCGTCGGGATCGCCGTTTTCTTTACGGTGAATTCCTTCATTGCCAGCCAGGTCTCCGGAGGTGCGGTACCTCTGTACATGATCCCGGTCATGATCTTTCTGCCGATCGGCATCGGCATTCTGACAGGCATTCCGGCTTCATTGCTGCTGAAAAAGACGGCGGGGAAGAAGGCAGCTACCCTTGCCGTGCTGATTGCAGGCATTACACTGACAGCCGCCATCGGTCTGTTCTTTAACAAGGTGGTATTTACAAACATCACCCTCAATTACATGCTGATGGGTGTGTCCTTCTCCGCAGTCTTTTCCAACCGTATCCCACAGAGGCAGCTGGAGCAGACAACTGCCTGGTTCCATCCGATCCTTGGTGTCAGCCTGCTCGCAGCCATCGTGGATCTCGGCGCGCCTCTGGATTACCATCTGATCCTCGGCGCAGGACTCTATACCTTCCTTTATATTGTTTCCCGTGCAGCCGGAAAATATTTCGGAGCCAGAGCAGGCGCAAAGGCGACGCACATGCCGGTCACGGTACAGAAGTATCTTGGCCTGACATTGCTTCCGCATTCCGGCGTGTCCCTCGTCTTCACCGGTATCATCTGCAATGTGCTGGCCGCATCAAGACCGGAGCTGTCCACACTGGTGAAGGGAACGATTGCAGCAGCAGCGGTTATCAATGAGATTATCGCGGTCATTGCTGCCAAGAAGGGATTCGAGCTTTCGGGAGAGGTCGGGAAGGCCAATGCCGGTGCCTGATCGATCTCAGGCATGAGAAATGCAGGACCCTGTCTATTTGGACACAGCCCTGCAATAGAATAAAAACCAGCATAATACACTTCTGAAAACCTGTCTGCCTCAGATCCGGATTCAGTGTTCAGCTCTGTTATCAGTTTCAAGGTCCAGCCATGCGCATTCCTCCGGAGTAAGCGGAAGCTTCATGGCATCAATATTTGCCTGCATCCGCTCCGGCTTTGATGTGCTGACAACCGCAAAGGTATTGATCTTCTGACGGAATATCCACGCCATGGCAATCTGTGGAACGGTGACATTCTTTTCCTTCGCCAGAATTTCACAGCGTGCCAGACGCTCAAAGTTCTCCGGGCAGCCATAGCCCTTCATAGCCGGTCCGTCCAGTACACCTTCCTTATTCTCTGTGTCACTGCTCTTCAGTTTTCCCGAGAAAAATCCATGCCCCAGGCTGGAATAGGCGATGACCGGCATCTGATTCTTCTCGTACCATGCACGTGCCGCCTTATGGTCCGGGCCGGATATTGTCACACATCCGCCGCCCCATGGATCACGGACCTGCGCGGCAAGTCCGAAGTTGGGGCTGGATACCGAAAACGGAATCAGGTTATGGGCGTATGCATATTCATTTGCCTCTGCAATTCTCTGGTGTGTCCAGTTTGATCCGCCAAATGCGCCAATTTTTCCTTCGGCATGTAAAGCATTCAGGGTCTCCACAATCGGACCAACCTCCACATCCGGATCATCCCGGTGCAAAAGATACATATCAATATAATCCGTATGCAGCTTCCTGGAGGAAATTTCCCAATCCTTGCGGATCGCCCTGGGATTCACTCTCTTCCTGTGTGTCAGCAGGTCAAAATGGCAGCACTTGGAGAGCAGCACAAGCTGATCCCGGTTGCCCTTTCGCTCCATCCAGTCTCCAAGCGCATCCTCTGCCTTTCCATATACCCTTGCAGTATCAATTGTATTAATACCGAGGGCGACAATCGCATCCAGCAGCGCATCATCGCTTCCACCTTCCAGAAACGGCTTCATAGAAGATCCAAAAAAGATCCTTGAAACCTTTTTGTTCACATAAGGAATTTCTCTATATTCCATGTTTTATCCTCCCAAAACCGAAATCACATCTGCAGATTTTTTCGTTGCTTCATGATACAGAATACAGATAAGAATCATTATAAAGCCTGCATTCCTCGGTAACAAGGATGTAGGGGAGAAATGTGTCACCCTATCTGCTAAACAGTTACAGTTCACTGGCAATGTCATTTAGTTTAGAGATGAAAACCAGTCTATGTTT
>JBJEMO010000121.1:0-12994 GCA_051879715.1 Bilifractor sp. | reverse complement strand
GCATTGTCGGAGATCTGAACAAGATCGTTCCGAAGCTGACAGCAGATATCAAGGCGGAGCTTGAGAAGAAAGCCTGAATGAAAGAGATGCATGTCCGCCTTGTGCATACAGGATTCTGCTGACATCAGACTTAGTTGGCAGAAGGATTTTTGGTTTTTTTGACAGAGAATGCCTTATGGCATGCTCTGTGGATACTTTGGCAGAAAGGAAGGGATGGACATGGCTGTATCTGGTAGTGAATCTATCAGAAGAAAAACGGGGAAGGGCGGTTTCCTGGTTCATGACAGGAATTTCTACGCAACCGTGTTCTCCCTGATGGTGTATCTGATTCTCAGAAATATTGTCACGTACAGTGTAAACGTTGCGGATAATGTCATGCTCGGCGCTTACAGTCAGACAGATCTTTCTGCTGCAGCTGCTGTAAACCAGATACAGTATATTCTCCAGCAGGTCACAGTAATGGGTCTTGGAGAAGGTGTCACGGTTCTGGCAGGCCAGTACTGGGGTAAAAGAGATGCAGATGCAGTGCAGAGGACCTGTGGAATGGCGCTCCGGATCGGGCTATGGACAGGAGTGGCCTTGACGGCTGCTGCTTTTCTGATACCTGCGCAGATGATACGGATTTTCAGCTCTGATCCCGCGATTGTCCGGGAAGGTGTGGCTTATCTTCGGATCATACGGTACACCTACATTCTGTTCATTATCAGCAACCTGCTCCTGGCTGCGCTTCGAAGCATTCAGGTTGTGCAGATTGCGTTCAATGTTTCAGTGCTGGCCCTGATTGTGAATGTCAGTATCAACTATATGCTGATTTTTGGTAAATTTGGCGCCCCGGAGATGGGGATTACCGGTGCAGCAATCGGTACGCTGATTGCCAGAGGTGTTGAACTTTCTGCAATACTGATCTATATGGCTAAGAGTAGAAAAATGCCTTTCCGCTTTCAGCTATCCAGGGTGTTTCAAAAGGACAGACGGCTTTTCCGAAGCTATGTGAATGCGAGCGTCCCTTGTGTGGTATCAGCCATTTTCTTTGCCGGTGCCGTTGCGGTACAGACAGCTATTTTCGGTCACATGAATTCAGATGCGCTGGCGGCGTCCAGCGTGGCAGGAACATTCTTTCAGTTTACCAAGATGATCCCATCCGGGGCGGCTTCTGCCGCGGCCGTTGTGATTGCTCAGACGGTCGGCAGCGGTCAGCATGACCAGCTGAAAACCATGGTGCGCACGCTGCAGATCATCTTTGTCGTTCTGGGTGTCATTACAGGTATGCTTCTGTTTCTGATCAGGACTCCGGCGCTCTCCTTCTATGATCTGACAGACCGGGCATACCAATATGCTATGCAGCAGATGTTGGTTCAGGCGCTGGTATCTGTCGCGATGTCTTATGAAATGCCCAGTCAGGTCGGTATCATCCGGCCGGGCGGAGATCCGAAGTACACGATGATCAGCGATTTTATCTACAGCTGGTTGGTTGTTGTGCCCCTCAGTCTCCTCGCTGCCTTCGTGTGGCATATGTCCTTTGCCTGGGTGGTCTTTTTCCTGAACATTGATCAGTTCCTGAAGGTCCTGACAGTCGGATGGAAGGTGAATTCCTATACATGGCTCAGACAGCTGACCTGAATCTGCCCGGGCTCTGCTGGCTGTGTTCTATATAAATAAAAGTGCTCCCTGCACCGGAACTTTCCGGTTGCAGGGAGCACTTTATATCTATAGAGACTTATAGAGAGAATATTGACTTCGTTACATCATGTTTTTCAATAGATTACATTTCATTGTGCACGCGTTCCAGTGCATCGATGATACCGTAGAGTCGTGATTTGTCCTCTGCCGTCCAGTCTGTCATCACACAGAGCATGTAAGGTCCGCTTGTGGAATAGACGATGCCGGCATCATTGACATTCATCAGTCCGGCATGCCGGTAGTACCAGCCGGCCTTAGTCCTGGTGGTATATTTTCCACCGAGACGGTCATGAATCGGAGAGAAGTTCGGGGATTCACTGAGTGCACCCAGTGTGCCTCCAAGCTCTCCGCTGTTGTAGTACTGGAAATTCAGGATCCAGAGCTTGCCGAGCTCTCTCGGAGTGATATAGGTGTATTTTGTATTTGCCCGGCTTGTGTTTACGCCTGCCCGGGTCATCCATGTACGCATGCTGCCGGTACCATAGCGGTTCCAGAGGGAAGCATATGCATCGTTGTCGGAGTAAACCAGGATGCTGCGCACTGTATTCATGTTGGAGCGTATAGCACCGGGGTTATAGGCAGCAAGGCTGATAACGTAGGGTCCTTTCATGGTGCTCATGGAAAAAAAGGTATTGTCACAACCATACTGGACTCCCTTCCCGGTTCCCAGGTCAACCATGATAAAGCCGGCATGGTGGCCGGATGCCTGTGCGGTGTTAATGCCGTTCTGCAGAGTCTGTCGTGCTCCATAGCTGAGTGTGAAGCCGCCAAATGTGGAAATACTGGCATTGCCAGATGCGGTGTTTATGGATTGCAGAATGTCCTCCGGGCTCTTGATAAAGGGCTTGGCAACAGATCTTGGAGCAGCGGCGTATTTGGAGACGAGCATGATCTGAATACCCTCCAGCCGCAGACTCTGACCGTTGCTTCCTGCTGATTCACCGTTCTTTGCCCAGCCCATCCAGCCATAATTCTGAACATGTACGCGATAATAGACATCAAAAAATCGTGAAATTTCTCCGGTAAGCCTGATCTGAACAGCTTCCATACGCAGGCCCCGTCCGGTGGTCCCGGAGAAATCTCCTGTGTTATGCCAGGTGTTTTTCCAGCCAATATTCTGTATTTGTGCGCGATACTGGAATCCGATGACAGAAGGACTGTTTGTGCTGATATGCAGTGCTTCCACACGAAGGCTGCGTCCCGTTGTGCCTGCGGTCTGTCCACTACACACAGGGTTCTGCCAGCCGATATTCTGTACATGGGCCTGGTAGTTGAAGTCATCCACAGGAAGATAAGCTGCGCTGGTTATCTGTCCGTCTGCGGATGGCGCTGCATCACCTGCCTTAACAAGCTCAATCTGAATCGCCTCGATACGATAAGAGGCCCCACTTGTTCCGGCGATGGCGGAATTTCCGCCCGTTGCCACTGCCCAGCCCATCCAGCCGATGTTCTGCACATGCACACGGAAGTACAGGTTATAGTTAACTGCATCTGCTCCTGTGAGCTGCATCTGCACTGCCTCCATCCGGAGTGCCTGGCCTGTTGTTCCGGCCTGCTGGCCGCTGGTATGCCAGGTGTTTTCCAAGCCGATATTCTGCACATGTGCGCGGTACTGGATACCAAGGTCCAATCCGGCACTGTCCAGATAGACCGTCATCGCTTCCATGCGAAGGCCTTCTCCGGTTGTTCCACCTGCCTGTCCATTGGAATAGGTACCCAGCCTTCCTTTGTTCTGTACATGTACCTCATAGGATATCGTGGGATTGTGAGAGGACTCCGGTGTAGTCTCAGATTCCGCGTTGACTTCCTGCTGATCGTCATTTACAGACTATTCTTCTGCATCAAATGCCGATATATTTGACTCTGTCGGTGCGGACACCGTGGACGTGTCTTCTGACGTACTTCCGGAATCTTTCGTGTCAGTACTTCCGGAATCTTCCGCGTCTGTACTAACGGTATCTGTGCTGTTGGTATCTGTACTGGCCGTATCCGTACTGACCGTATCAGTACTGTCTGTCTGAACCGTAGATTCCGGTGTGGACGAGGTGCTGATCTGCTCATCCGCATAAACCGGAAAGGCAGACAGTGCCATGGTAACAGACAGGATGCCCGTCACCAGAAGCTGCTTCCATTTTTCATAATCTTCTGCCCCCACAAATAAAATTTTCTTTAATAATCTTATCACAGATTATTCACAAATACAGCGGTTTTTATTTCCAATCATGTAGTTTTTTCGCTTCTGTAACAGTTGCCATCCGGGGATCTGACATCTAATATAGAGAGGACCGCAATTTTCAGGAAAACACTGGAAGATGGGGCTATCCAGACTTTGTTGAGGGTGCATTAAGAATTGAAAATATCAGTAAAAAATTAGCGCGAAAAAGAAGCTATATCGAAAGAGGTAATATCATGAATATTGTATTATATGAACCTGAAATTCCCTATAATACGGGTAATATCGGACGGACATGTGTGGCGACGGATACCCGCCTGCATCTGATCCGGCCTCTGGGCTTCAGCCTGGAGCAGAAGGAGATACATCGGGCAGGCCTGGACTACTGGCCGAAGCTGAAGCTGTCCGTGTACGATAACTATCAGGATTTTCTGGACAAAAATCCTGGCGCCAGAATCTGGATGGCTACGACGAAGGCCCATCAGCTCTATACGGAGGTGTCTTACAGAGAAGATGATTTCCTGATGTTCGGGCCGGAGAGCAGAGGGATACCGGAGGAAATCCTGGTAGATCATGAGAGGGAATGCGTGCGCATTCCGATGTATGAGGACACGCGGTCTCTGAATCTCTGTAATTCCGCAGCCATTGTGCTCTATGAGGCACTGCGGCAGAATCAGTTTCATGGACTTCGCCTGCACGGGGAGCTGCATCGCCTTCACTGGAAAAACTGAAATGCAGGACTTGCAATGTCGGAAATCGACTGCCGGATCAGGAAAATATATGTTTTGGCTGGCGGTCATAAGTGATGCGGATTGCTATCAGGAAACGGAAGAAGATTCGTAATGAGGAGGGAACTGATCCTGAAATAGAAGGACAGCATTATTTATTCCAGTTCTGTATAAATCCTTCTCCAAAAGCTTCACTGACTGTGGCGACAATGAAGAACGGTTTCCGGTCATGTTTGTGTACGATTTCCTTCAATTCCGGGAGGTCACGGTTTGCACAGACGACAACGAGGATATCCCTTGTCTTTCCGGAGTATCGTCCGGTGCCGCGGATGCTTGTGATACCGCGGTTCATCTCGAACAGGACATCGTTGGCAATGGCATCGCTCTGATCAGAGATGATGAGGGCGATCTTTGCCCGCTTGCCGTGGTCCAGCAGCACGTCGATGACGCGCCCCATGACAAAGACGGCAATGACGGCATAGGCAGTATGCTCTACACCGAAAACAAAGAAACCGATGACGACGATGATGCCATCAATGACCTGCATCAGCCGTCCCATGCTGATCTGTGGAAAGACTGCGAGATGCAGAGTGCGCGCCAGCATATCGGTGCCACCGGAGGTCGCTCTTGCCATCAGCACAAGACCGCATCCGGTGCCGAAGCAGACGCCGCCGTAAAGCGCCACCAGCAGAAGCTGGTCCTGATGGATGACATATGTACAGTGTGGAAAGATAGCAAGCTCCACAGACATAATGACCCATGAGAAGGCGGTCCGCAGGATGCTTCGGAATCCTTCAATCCGGGCTGAGAAGAGAAAGAGCGGGATGTTGAGTACAACGTTGCTGACCCACAGAGGGATGCCGCCTGGTACCAGACCCGCCGAAAGATGCTTGATGATAATGGACAGACCGGAAAACCCTCCCGTGACGAGACTTGCCGGATCAAGAATGTACTGCACACCAAGTGCCATGATCGTTGTTCCGATGAAGATCAGAGCTGCGTCTTTCAGATGCAGCTTAGCTCTCTCCCGGTTGTGTTCTGATGCAAAAACCGCCATATGCTATCCCCCGTTCACGCATAACCGCACAGGAATGGCAGATCCTGCCGTTCCTGTGCGGTATGTTTGTATTATGTAAGTTTTCTTACATACTTAAAAATAATTATAGCATCATGATACAGATTTTTTCTGATATTTTCAAGCACCAGCCGGGGGATTCAATGTTCAGAGATATTAATCCTCCTTAAGGCGGGTCCAGAAAAGCACACCGGCCAGGTTTACGACTGCAAGTGTGATCCAGCATGCCCGGAAGGCGCCTGTTGCATCGACAATTCCGCCGACAATCATCGGAGACAGGATGGACGCCATCTGGAATACGCAGTTCTGCACACCCATTGTGGAAGCAGAGAGCCCGGAGGGAGAATATTTGGTCACGAGGGCATTCAGCTGTGCGTTTGGCAGATAGGTCAGGAATCCATTGAAGAAATTACATCTCTGGATCTGGAAGACTGGCATACGCACCTGCACCTGCTTCTGTCCTTTGTTTTGCTGGAGAATGACTGAGCGTCGGGTTTTCACTCGACGCTTTTCAGTGCAGTAGCAGGATCAATCTTATTCAGTGTGCGATTAGTGATCAGCTGTACCAGGAATGCAAACAGCAGGGTTAAGAGTGCTGAATACAGGTAGCTTACCGGATGAATGTATACCTCCAGCGTGATGGAAGGAAGCTTCAGGATCACGGAGATTGTCTGTGCAAACAGCCATCCAAGCGGAAGCCCGACCAGGACCCCAAGTATTGTCAGAAACCAGGTTTCACGGTTGATATACTGGTGCACCTCCCTGTCATAAAAGCCAAGAACCTTGATGGTGGCAAGCTCGCGCTCCCGTTCTGAGATGTTTGTGGTCTGCAGGGTGAACAGTACGACAAAGGCCAGTGCAGCGCTCATCAGTATGATGATTGCGACTACAACGTTCATCAGGCGGAACGTGTCGGCTGATTGTTCCATCAATTCAGAGGTGACCATGACGGTCTGTATACCATTTTTGCTTTTCAGTGATGAACCGAAATCCTTCTGTGCCTTGGAATCAGTCTGGGTCTGAAAGCAGGCAAGGACAGCATTGTAGGAGGGATCACCGAACAGGCTCCGATAGGTGCTCGCGTTCATGTAAATATAGTTGCCGATGTAGTTTCGGACAATGGCAGTGATCGTAAGATCAGCTTCGCTCAGGTCCGGCAGGCGGCAGGAGACCTGATCTCCCGCAGAGAAATCAAGGAGCGTTGCCGCGTTCTGTGTGACATAGATTTCCCCGGTTTTCAGAGCTCCGCTGTCGGAGTTATCTGTTCCAGTAGTTGAATTGTTCATGCCGGCAGCTGAGCTGTCAGAACCGGAAAATGTGCTTTCAAAGCTGACAGCTGAACTGTTCGCGCTGCTGGTAATGACGTTTGAATCGGTTGCGTTTCCGGTATCGGAGGACGTGCTGATTGCGCCAAGATTTGCGCTGCGTGTATCCGATGAAGCAGTTTTATCGAAGTTCACATATTCTGAAGTATCTGCCGCATCAGGGAAAACGATCAGAGAGACATTGGATTCGCCCTTGGAGGTCTGTATTTTTGCAGACGTTATGGCTACGTTTGTATATTCTCGGATCAGATCGGAATCCATGGCGTCGTCCAGGGTTTTTGTCGCGGTGCTGCCGGTTTCATCGGAGACCGCCATCAGTCCGTAATGCAGGATGCGGTCATATTGCCCCGGGGAGAGCTCGGCCACGGAATCCCGCAGCGCAAAGCCGAAGAGCAGTAAGGCCATACAGCCTCCGATACCGAGAATGGTCATCAGCATACGGCTTTTATAGCGGAACAGATTGCGGGCCGTCACCTTTCGCAGGAAGGACATGTGCTTCCAGATCGGTGTGATCCGCTCGAGAAAGACCCGGGAGCCGGGTTTGGGGGACTTCGGACGCATGAGGGCTGCGGCGCTCTGCCGAAGTTCTTTATAGCAGGAGTAAATGGTGGTCAGCAGAATGCCGCCCACGAACAGGGCAGGCCCGAGAATAGCCCGGATTGGCATGATGGACAGGGTGTAGGACGGCAACAGATACATCATCCGGAAGACCGTGAACAGGAAGGCCGGAAAAGCCGCAAAGGCCAGAATCGTTCCGCCGATGCTGCCGGTAAGGCCTGCAAGACCTGCGTAGAGCAGATATTTTCCCAGAATCTCCTGGTTGGTGAAGCCCAGGAATTTATAGGTGCCAAGCAGTCCCCGATCTTCGTCGATCATGCGCGCAACGGCGGTGAGACTGATGAGAATTGCGACTGCAAAGAAGACAATAGGAAAGACTACGCCAATGGATGCGATGGAATCCGCATCGTTCTGAATATTGGACCATCCGGACAGCGCACTCCGGTTCATGACGTACCAGGAGGCAGGCGACATGTCATCGATTTTCTGCTGCTGTTCTTCCTTTTCCGTATCGATTTTATCCTGCGCATCCTGCAGCTGCTGCTCGAGTTGTGCCTTTTGCGCTTCCGGATTTTCCTGTGCAGACTGCTGTGCTCCGGCAGCATTTTCCTGGGTGTACTGCTGCGCTTGTGTAGTATCTTCCTGTGTATTTGGCTGCGTTCCTGCCGTATTCTGCTGTGAATAAAGCTGTGCTTCTGCAGCACTGAGTTTTTGCTGTGCTTCATCAGACTGTTTCTGGAGCGCATCCTCGGCTTCCCTGATACTGTCATCGAGTGCCTGCTGCGCCTTCTCGCGGACTTCTTCTGTACGGCGATCCTCTGCAGAAGGGCGTATTTCATTCTCTATACGCTTCTGCACCTGATTTACATAGGTAGAATAGGCATCACTGTAGCAATTGTAGCCGACAGAATCTTTCAATGAAATGACCACAGATGTGTAGATGTCTCCGTCTACAGCTTCTGGTTCGACAAAGATCTTGTCACTGGAGCTCTGCGAGCTGCGGTACGAAACCTGTCCGAAGGGATTATCCATATCGGTGGGATCTGTGACGATACCACATACTGTAAAGGTGGTCACGGACAACGCGGGTGAGGAGGAAGAGGAACCCGATTTCTTGGAGTCAGAAACTGTGGAATTTGACTCATTATCAATAGATATAGAGGAAACGGTCTCGTTAGTGTCAGATTCTGTTGTATCGGACGTATTTGTTTCAGATACGGTGAACTGGCCTCCAATGGACAGACCGCTGTCTTTTGCCGTTTTCTCTGTCAGAAGAGCCTCGTCTGATGATGCCGGAAGGTTTCCCTTCAGCAGGTATGGAGCATCTATACCTGCATCGTCCAATGTCGTAACGGACGCGTCTGTCAAGACTGTGTTTTCTTCGTTATCTTTCTCTGTTGCCGTTATGTCTGCGGAAATGCTTTGGATTCCCGCGGCCTGTTCTACGTCCTGATCTTTCCGGAGTGCGGTGAGATCATCCTCTGTCAGACCAAGGGTGGACTGAATCTGAATATCATGCAGTTTCTGTGCATCAAAAAAAGCATCGGCGGATTTTTCCAGGTCATTACAGGAAGCCTGCAGACCGGAAAACATCATGACGCCAAGCAGAGTGATGAGAGCGATTGCCAGAAAACGCTTTTTACTGTGACTGATGTTTCTTAAAGTATCCTTTGTGTATGCCCGCATAATGATCTGCTCCAATTTCTTTACTTTTCAGCTTCGAATTATTCCCATCCCTCTATGAAGCGCCCAAAGGATAATAATTTGATTTGGGTAAAATGCTGTGAGGATAATTATATGATTTCAGATTTCGTAATTGAATGAGGATTACGTCCTGATTCCGGTGCAGCAATCTGGGAATTACCATTCTATTTCGGAGATCGGCGTAGGATTTTCGTTTTTCCGGATTTCTGTCACCTGGCCGCTTCGGAAGCGGATCAGACGGTCGGCCATTGGTGCGAGCGCGGAGTTGTGCGTGATCAGGAGAACGGTAACGCCTTCTTTCCGGCAGGTGTCCTGCAGGAGCTGAAGAACCTGTTTTCCGGTCACATAGTCCAGTGCACCGGTCGGTTCATCGCAGAGAAGCAGCTTCGGGTTCTTGGCCAGTGCCCGGGCAATGGATACACGCTGCTGTTCACCTCCGGAGAGCTGGGCGGGAAAATTCCCCATGCGGTCCTTAAGGCCAACCTTCTCCAGCGTCTGTGCAGGGTCGAGATGGTCCTGACAGACCTGAACAGCAAGCTCCACATTTTCAAGTGCCGTCAGGTTTGGCACCAGATTATAAAACTGGAAGACAAACCCAACGTCATGACGGCGGTAGGTCACCAGCTGTTTCGCGTTACAGGCTGCGATATTCCTTTCATCGACGATGACTTCGCCGGAGGTGGCGGTATCCATACCGCCCAGAATGTTCAGCGCGGTTGTCTTGCCGGCGCCGGAAGCACCGAGAATGACAGCAAATTCGCCCTTTTCGACCTGAAAGGTTGCGCGATCCAAGGCGAGTATCGATGTTTCTCCGGTGTGGTATTCCTTGGTGACTGAACGAAATTCTATATAGGACATGGAACAGACTCCTTCCATTCAGGTAAACATCTCGTCATAATAAAGCGGTTTAGAAATGCTCATTGACGACTTTTTTTCGTATGGCTTTCGGTTGCAAGGGGCGGTATTTCATAAACCTGATTTTAGTATATACTGACTGAGGATTCGATACAAATGCAGTTTTCACATCATGCATAATCATCGCAGAAGAGCATGGTAAAAGCATGTTGGTTTTGCTATAATAGCGACGGCTGTAAAAATACAGCTGCATTTAACAGGGGAGTTTAAATAAGTATTTAACAGGGGAGTTTATTCATTTAATGAGGCAGTTATATACTTCGTGGGGACTGGCACTGAACAGGGAGCATGTGCTGGAGGAGTATCCGAGAGAGCTTCTGAAGCGAAAGAGCTATATGAATCTGAACGGATACTGGGATTATGCCATTACAAGGGGACAGGAGCAGGTTGAAAAATTTGTGAGCAGAATCCTGGTCCCTTTTTCGCCGGAAAGTGTGCTGTCCGGTGTGTCACATCAGCTGAAGCCGGAGGAGACCCTGTGGTATCACAGGTACCTTCCGGAGCTGTCCGGAAGAAATCCATTGCACAGGATTTTTCTGCACTTTGGTGCGGTGGACCAGAGCTGCGAGATCATTGTAAACGGCCACAGTGTCGCAAAGCACACAGGGGGATATCTGCCCTTTTCGGTCGACATTACGGATTATCTGTATCCGCCAGGATGGAAACGGAATGGGTCAGCAGATAACCGGGAGCGGGCTTCTGCGTCAAATGGGCCGGAGGGTGACGGAGCGGACGAGCTGATTGTCAAGGTCAGGGATTACAGTGACACCTCTTATCACGCAAAGGGAAAGCAGAGACTCAGACGGGGCGGCATGTACTATACTGCAGTCAGCGGGATCTGGCAGACCGTATGGATGGAAGAGGTCGCGCAGCAGCATATCGACAATATTGAGACTGTCCCGGATATCGAGAACGGCTATGTCAGCATTCTGGTGGAATCAGACGCGGATCTTCCGGTAAGGGTACGGATACGTCGTCCGATCATCGCACAGGATGAGACGGCTGAGATTGAGGAGGACACGCTTCTGCAGGGTGTCATCGTCGGAGGCATGTCCAACCAGTGGATGCATGTCAGGATTCCGAAGATGAATCTGTGGACCTGTGAGGAGCCCTGGCTGTATTTCTTTGACGTGGCGATGGGAGAGGATTTTGTGTCCAGCTACTTTGCCATGCGCACGATTCGTCTGGGAAAGGATTCAGATGGGATTCCGCGTATCTATCTGAATAACCGTGAGATCTTTCTGCGGGGTGTGCTGGATCAGGGATACTGGCCTGATGGTATCTACACCGCGCCCTCTGACCGGGCGATGATTTTTGATCTGTCGGAAATGCGGAGGTTCGGCTTTAACTGTGTGAGGAAGCATGCAAAAATCGAGCCGGATCGCTGGTATTATCATTGTGATCGGCTGGGACTGCTTGTCTGGCAGGATATTGTCAATGGGGGAGAGCCCTATAAAGACTGGTTTGTCACTGGTGCAGGTACGCGCCTGTCCTGGATGCATGTGCCGGTGAGTGATCAAAAGGAGGGGCTGCTTTCCAGAGAAAATGAGGCCGGGCGTCAGGAATTCCGCAGGGAAATCGTGATGACGGCGGAGATTCTGAAGGAGCATCCCTGCATCTTTGCGTGGACCATCTTTAATGAGGGATGGGGGCAGTTCGAAACAGAGAGGTGCACAGATCTTCTGCGCAGAACCGATCCGGCACATCTGATCGACTCTGCAAGCGGATGGTTTGATCAGGGATGTGGAGATTTCCGCAGTGTGCACTATTATCATTACACCTTCCATGTGAAGCCTGAAGAAGACAGGGCATTTGTCCTCTCAGAGTTTGGCGGTCTGCCCTATCGGATACCGGAACACAGCATGAGCGATACGGTATACGGTTATGGAACAAAATACAAGGATCGGGAGGATTTTCTTGCAGCTTTTCATGCATTGATTGATCGGATGGAAGCCTGCAGGGAAGAAGGACTGTGTGCGTATATTTATACGCAGTGGACAGATATAGAGGATGAGGTGAACGGCATTTATACGTATGACCGGAAGATCCGGAAAGCAGATATGCTCCTCGACCCCGGATACGTAAGTGTATAAGCTCTTCGAAAACGCAGGCAGACACGACGCACGCGAAGCGCGCGAGAGGGGCTGCATGCGCTTTCGAAGGCAACAGATATGCAGCTTATACACTTTAGAGGAAAAATAGAAAGAAGGTATTGTTATGGCAATGAATCCAATGATGTTAATGAAACTCAAGGAAAGACTTGGTATTTTTCAGAATCAGCATCCAAAGTTCCAGATGTTTCTGCAGGCTGTAGGAAGTCAGGCAATTGAGACGGGTACGATCATCGAGGTGAAGGTGACCCGCCCGGATGGTAAGGAAATGGTTACGAATATCCGCCTGACAGAGGAGGATGTGGAGACTGCGCGGATGCTGTCAGAGATGCAGCATTAATATAGATGATAAAAAAGGATGATGTTCCATATACGTCACCTCCCTATTATATATTTATATCGTTAGTGTAACGCAAAGACAAAATCACAGCAGGGGAAATGCTGATTGGACTTACACGCCAGCCTATTGACGGATGGGTGTTTCGTGTGTAATATTCTCGGTGTAAGTGATGCAGAGAAATCTCTGCAATGTCTGACATATTATCATTTACAGATTTAGAAATTCACAACAGGCTTTACAGTTCACAGAATCAGATCAGATTGATACAAGGGTGTATCTGCTCATGGCGGATATGCTCTTTTTTGATGCTGTTATACCTGAGTTGAGCTGAAACGGATAGGTCTGATGCGATTCAGAAGGGATCAGGTATCATGAGGAAAGTTAC
>JBJEMO010000120.1:0-13160 GCA_051879715.1 Bilifractor sp. | reverse complement strand
CACCGTTTTTAGCCCAGGCAAGCCAGCCGAAGTTCTGTGCATGTACCCTGTAGTAAATATCATATATTGCATTATATGCATCATCAGCGAAATTGATTCTGATGGCTTCAAGCCTCAGGGACTGTCCTGAAGTTCCGGCCATTTCTCCGCTGGTTTTCCAGTCCTGCCAGCCATAGTTCTGCACATGGGTTTGGTATGTCAAAGGAATATCTTGCATATACCCATCTTTATCTGTAACAGATGCTTGAATCCAGATTCCCTCCAGACGCTTTGACTGACCCGTTGTTCCGGATATTCCGCCGTTCTTTACCCAGTCCTGCGTTCCATAATCCTGCACATGTGTCCGATAGGATACATCCACGGATTCCGTCTGCTGAGCTGGCTCCGTTGGTGTTATCGGCTCTGTCGGAGTATTTGATGCATCAACAACATTTACCGTCTCTGACGCCATAGCAAACGGCTTATTTCCACCGATACACCACAATTCAGCCTTAATATTAGATTTGTCTTTTCCAATTTGCTTCCAGGAATTATATTTGTTTCCGTCATAATCGTCAGGCACCGTGAATGTATTTTCAGTGGTCGCAGTACCTCCAGGTGCAATATCACCTAATTCGGTACTTTCGGTATATGGCTCAGTGGTAAGAGGAATTGTATCTGGTCCAAAACCAACGTATCCTCCAACCCCTTCATAGGTATACTGTGTGGACTGATTCTCGACCGTCGTTACCAGAGTGTAAGACTTCCCTCTTTCAAGAGTATCCCCAGTCAGATCTTTAATTGAGACAGAAGTTATCAGATCCCGTCTTGCATCCATTTCTGATCCGTCGTATGCTCCATCAGCCCAGAACGGAACCTTGTATTTTGCAATTCTCTCCTTGGTTTCTTCATCGCTCCAATTGTATCTGACCTGTTGGAAAACCCAGCCCGCCCAATCATAATCACTGATGCCGGGATGCGATTCTGCTCTTTTCGCATCAACCCATTCCTGTGATGCGCCCCAAGAAACAGCTGTGCTATAAAATAGCTCAGTTTGCTGGGAAACATTACTCTGCCATTCTTCATCTGAAATTCCTTCAGGTCTCTGCAGATCCGCAAATACCGGAGTAGATAATGTCAGGGAAAGACACGCCACCCCCCCAATACTGTTACAGCAAGTCTTCGTAGTCTCATATTTTGCCCTCCTCATAAAGTATATTTTTAGATGTAAAAAAATCATCTATAAAAATTATACACGATAAGTGATGCTAACAGTATTGAAATTGTTGCACAAAGTATTCTCCTCCATTTTAGTCATTATTGCTATACGATTCATTCTGCGTAATTACACGTACCTGACACCTTTTGCACCGTAATTACCTTCAATTTATCGCCTCTCTAGTCGTTTAATATTTAGGTTGTATTTATCCTATCTCCGAGTTACTATTATGAAAAAGGAGGTTTAGATCATGTTGATTAATTCAGATGCAATGGTTTCCATGTCCGAAGCAAACCAAAATTTCTCCAAAGTCGCTCGCATGGCCCAGGAATATGGTTCCGTAACTATACTCAGGAATAATCGTGTTGCATTTACTCTCAGCTATATACCTCAGGAAGACAGTATCAATGCGGCTACAGATGATGCTGTTCTGGCTTCCTCTGAAAAATTTATGAAACGGAACAAACATGTTTACGAGGAACTGGCAAAATGAAGATTCTAACTGAACGGCAGATACTTATGCTTCATTCACAGCTTATTCATGAATCTGGCGGAACAAATGGTATCCGTGACAATGAACTCTTTGACCTGGCTGTGAAAAATCCCTTTCAAACCTTTGCCGGACAAGATCTATATCCAACTATTGCTGAGAAAGCTGTCCGTCTCGGTTATGGCTTGATTCACAATCATCCATTCCTCGATGGGAATAAAAGAATCGGGACACATGCTATGCTCATTACTCTTGACCTCAATGGAATTGAACTCATTTATGAAGATGAAGAGCTCATCCAGCTCATATTAAATGTTGCATCAGGAACAGTTCAGTATGAAGGACTCCTCGCATGGGTTAGATCACACATTGCCTAAGTGATAAGGAAGCACAATGCAAAAAAAACGCATAAAAACACCTGGGAGGCATCCAAATGACCAGAACCTATATCGCAATCGATTTAAAATCTTACTACGCCTCCGCAGAGTGTGCCGACAGAGGTCTTGATCCTCTAACCACCAACCTCGTTGTGGCCGATACCAGCCGTACGGACAAGACCATCTGCCTTGCCGTCTCCCCTTCTCTTAAGGCTTACGGAATCCCCGGAAGGGCAAGACTCTTTGAAGTAAAGCAGAAAGTCAGGCAGATCAACGCAGAACGACTTCGGAAGGCCATTTCTCTCGGTGTGGCTAAGAAGAATAGTGTGGCAAAAAAGACCACCGACGGTTCCTACTCTTTCACTGCAGAATCCTTTGATGCAAGAGCCCTTGCTGCTGATCCGTCCTTAAAGCTCTCCTTCATTGCTGCCCCACCTCGGATGACGTATTACATGAAGACGTCTGCTTCTATCTTCGAAATCTACAGCAAATACATCAGTGCGGACGATATCCTCGTCTACAGCATTGATGAGGTCTTTTTTGATGCAACGTCCTACCTGTCCCTGTATAACCTTTCTGCCTATGATCTGGCAAAGTCCATGATCAGGGAAGTCCTTTACACGACCGGAATAACGGCTACAGCAGGTATCGGAACAAACCTCTACCTTGCGAAAATCGCCATGGATATCGTAGCCAAGCACATCCCTGCTGATAAGGATGGTGTGCGGATCGCATCATTAACCGAGGAGTCCTTCCGCTATCTTCTCTGGAACCATAAGCCTATCACCGACTTCTGGAGAATCGCAAAAGGGACGGCAAAGAGACTTGAGAAGGTTGGCATCCATACGATGGGTGATCTGGCGCGGATGAGCACTAAGGACCAGACGTGGCTCTATAAAGAATTCGGTATGGATGCGGAGATCCTGATCGACCACGCCTGGGGCAGAGAGCCTGTGGGGATGAAGGAGATCAAGACTTATCAACCCTCCACAACCAACTTCTCCGAAGGCCAGGTACTCTCCTGCCCGACGGATAATAAGACTGCACGCCTGATCCTCTCAGAGATGGCGGATAATATTGTGTACCGACTGACAGACACGGGAATGGTGACAAACGGACTGGTATTATACGTAGGCTATGACCGGGAAAACGTAGATAATGGAGTCTACCATGGCCCGTTACACACAGACCATTATGGAAGGTCTGTCCCGCCGGGTGCGAATGGTACTGTGAAATTGAAGGAATTTACTCTTCTTGGCAGTGAGATTATTCCTCAGGTTCTGAAACTGTTTGATCAGATTACTGATCCCAAACTGACCATAAGGAGACTGAATCTTGCGGCAATCCGAGTAAGAAAGGACGAAGGCTTCTACCAGCTGGATCTATTCACAGATGTGAAAAAACAGGAGAAAGAAAAGAACCTGCAGGAAGCCATGCTTGCTGTCAGAAAGCGCTATGGGAAGAACATGCTGCTGAAGGGAAAGGATCTGATCGAGGGCGCGACCGCACGAGAACGAAATGGACAGGTTGGCGGGCACAGGGCGTAGCGATGCTCCTTTCAATCCCACACTACCCCTACTAATATCACTTCACAAGCAGGGCGAGGTAACCTCCCCTTACCCACAAAAAGGATGTGGCAATCTCCCTACTCAATAAGGATGTGATCAAATGTTAAAAAGCGGCGATAACCAGATTAATAAAATGGATTACAAAAATTCCCCAACTGGGAAAGAAACCGCCCGGCTCTATGCGGACATAATAAATCTTGAAGAACCGGAACTCATCCGCCCACGGCAGGATCTGGTGAATCGGGCTAAGATCTTCGCTCCATATGATGCTTTGACCGGTTATGATGCAGAAATCGACACAGTGAAGGATGAGAATAAGGAAGTAAAGCGTGTGGATTTATCTGATGGGGAGAAAGGCGCTCTATCAGACAAGCTGCTGCAGGTAAGGAAAGGCATCATAGTCACGGTACGGTACTTCGAATCCGGTACATCTCTTAACGTGGGGAGGTATATAACCCTCACCGGCAACGTTGATCACATCGATCCGGCAGAGCGCTGCATTTATATCGGCGGTGAGCACAGCCAGGATAAGAGCGGGAAGATCACCACAATTCCGTCTGTGAGAGTAAGATTTGATGATCTGGTGGAGATAGACAGTACGGAGTTTAAAAGCATTGACGCATTTCTCGGTACGGAGAACGCTGAGGAGTAAGTTGAGCCAACTGGATCGATTAGAAAATACGAGGTGAAAAATGAGTAGACCAGATAAAGAAGAGTTACAACAAAAAATACCTGATGACCATGCTGACCCCGGCGCAGGAACGGCTGAAAAAGCACAGCATAGAAGAACTGTGCGAAAAAGCGGCCATTACTTTTGATAAAGCGACGCAGGAATTTATTGTTCCGAGCCTTGGAATAAATCTCAGAGTACATTATCCTGATTTCAGCATAAACCAGACTTTGGATATGTGGCACTATCTGACAATATTGCAGTACATGGATGCCGCGGATGGAAGTCCCCTGACAGACAAATGGATTTCTCTCACAGAAATGAATGGCGGACTGTCCAGAGGATTCGGCTTTAATAAAGATATTTCTACAATGTTCCAGCGGAATTTTGGAAGCGTCTCCCCCGAACAATTTGCAAAGGCTTGTAAGAAAGTCGGCGGCCGGATTCAGGCAGGAAAAGCAGATGTCAGCGCCGTGATTCCATATGCGCCCATGTTCCCAGTGATCGTAAATTTCTGGGCATCTGACGAGGAGTTCCCTGCCTCCGGCAAGGTGCTTGTCAACGAGAAGGCAGACCATTACCTGACCATAGAAGCTGCCGGTGGAGCTTGCTCTGCTGTAGTGACAACAATAAGCAGAAAACTCAATGAGGAAATAAGTTGAACTCCAAAAGCTCATTCAAACGTTCACACGTTCCTGACACCTTCTGCCTGACACACGTTCCTGACACCTTCTGCCTGACACCTTCTGCCTTACATTGATGATATCATTTTACAAACGATGACTGCTGGCATGGTACAATTGTCAATACTATCAGGAAAACAGCAGCTGAAAGAGGTATATCATGACAGGTAGCGTTATAACACACAACAGCGTTCCGAATACATTGTAGAAACTGGCCCGGAAGGGTTCATTACCACATGCGACAGCATCCAGATGCATCGGCTTCTTGAGCAGTGCAGCCAGGCCAATAAAAAGAAGCATACACAGTGTTGCCACAAGCATCGCTACAAGAAACCCATTCATCTGCTGCACGGTAATATCCCGCTGAAATGCCTCCAAGATGAGACAGGGTGTCAGCACATAGGCGGTCAGCATGGAGAGCGGCTGTGCGTCACGGCTCTTTAAAAACCTGATTTTCACGATCGCATAACCAACGACAACCATCAGCATCATCGAGAACAGATTTTTCATCAGGGAAAAGCTCAGTGCCATTGTTTTGTCCTTCCTTCACACATGAACCCTACGAAGTTGCCGGTTGAATCCCTGTGCTTTCATCCGCTCCACCACTGCGTCAATCTGCCTGACAAGCCGTTCTTTATCCGCTCCCAATCTCCCGTTCAGATGGATTGCGTTCAGCGCATGCATCGCCCAGTAGATGGTATCTGGCAGATCCAGATGCTTAATCAGCGTCCTCTGCTCTATCAGATTCTCGATCTCACTGGCCTGGACAAACTTTCCTTCGTTCGCATCCTGCTCTATCTCTGTTCCGGGGAAAACGCCAAAGGTTGTCACAGAAACCAGACCCGGCCGCGTATTATTCAAAAACTCTGCAGCAGCCAACGCACATTCCTCTCCTCTGCCTCTTCCAGCAGCCCCTGCCATCAACAGGGCATTCCATAAAATGCCCGCATACAAAAGACGATGCACCTGTGTCCTTGCTTCTTCTATTGTATTTCCTTTGTTCAGATAGCGTAGTACATCATCCAATGCATTTTCAATTCCCACATAAAGATCTCCGATTCCCATGTCATGAATCCGTAAAAGTTCCGCATCCGTTTTTGATACGATATTCCGCACTGCGGCGTACATAGTGATCGTTCTGACATCTGGAAAATATTTTCTAACGATCTTTACTGTTTTTTCAAGATTATCTGCAGAAAGAGCAAATGGGTCCGCACCCGCTAGGAAAAGCCGGTCGATATCTCTGCCATAAATTTTCGCAGCTAAACCCATATAATAATTTATCTCATCTTCTTTCAGCATGCGAAAGGGGACTCCCCGAAACATAGTACAGAAATGACAGGTATTGTGCGTGCATCCCTCCGTGATAGGTACAACTACTGTCTCTGCTTCCACCGTTGGGCGATAGATATTTCCATTATATGCATAATATTAACATCTTCTATTATCATCTGAAGGGCGAATCCATCATCCCTCAATGGCAATGGTCTTCTTCTCCGGAACTGCTTCTTTCTTCTCTGCTTTTGGAACAGTAATCCTCAGAACACCGTTTTCAAACTTTGCAGAGATATCGGTTTCCTTGACATCCTCACCTACATAGAAAAATGGGAGCCGTTCGGATTTTCTCATCATCCAATCACGGCTCCCGTCATTTTACAGCTCGAATCATCTCTACTGTACCTCCTTTATTCAGTTTATTGGGTACTGCACTTAACTAGAACTTTGGACTGTACCTCGATTCTTTTAGATTTGTTTTTCTCTCCTCTTTGTTTGTGACTATATAATAGCACCGATCGTTTTATTTTGCAATAGTTTATGCTTATTATATTTGTATTCGCAATATTCTGAATATATTTGTCTCAATCTCTCTTCAACACTTCCAGCTCCACACCGTTCGGATCAAGCATTAGAAAATTGTGGAATTTGAGTTTTGGGACATATGCAGGTTCACATATGATCTTCGCTCCTGCCTTCCTGGCGTTCTCATAAGTTTTCTCCAAATCATCGACCCGAAACGCCAGATGCCGGTAGATTCCCTTGGTCTTGACTTCCGGATGCATCTCCGGCTGTTCATCCTTGTATTCGATAAGCTCAAGGAGTGTTCCGCCACCAAGATCATAATAATGAATCTCGTGATCTCCCATATCCACAGAGGGGAGCTTTTTCAATCCAAAAACAGATTCATAGAATTTCTCCGTGACATTCATATCTGTGACATTTATTGTGACATGATCCAAGTTCATAACATACTCCTCCTTCATAAATAATCAGATTTCAAATATTACCTCATGGATAATATTAAACCGCTCACCGAAATAAAAAAATACCCACCACACCAATCCACAACACAAGCGCCAGCGGAACCAGTATCCGGAACTTCCACTTCCTCGTCTTGTGGTGGAAAAAGAACATCCCAAGAAGTGCTCCTGCCGCCCCACCGAGGAAAGCAAATAAGAGCAGCGTTGCTTCCGGTATCCTCCATTTGTGCCTTATGGCCTTTCTCTTGTCAACACCGTACAGGATGAAAGATATGATATTGATCGCCAACAGATACAAACATATTATTTTCTTTAAATCCACAGGCTAAACTCCTCGGCTTTATCCATCCATTTCTCTCCTGATCCAAGTCATCAGAACCCCGACAACATAGTCCTGCTCATCTTTTGTCAATGCCCTCCCCTCCGGAATCCCGTGCCATTTGAAAAGGCACCCTCTACAGCAGCAGGCGGTTGCATGCTGTGCGATAAATACCGGATGCCCGTGCATCGGGGTCTGCTTTCCATCATTTGGTATGACTGCCGGCGCGAGGCGCCTTGCGACAAAATCCTGTGCATGTGAACGGATAGTGTCAATACCCTTTTTCTTTACATATTCCTTATCTTTCTCCTTCAGATGAAACTTGGAACGGAAATTTGATCTGGAAAGCCGAACCCAGAGATCTTCCTTCAGCCATTCCTCGTGTGTTGGCTTAGGCGGTTCGATTCTAACTGCTTTCGCTGTCTCTTGTTCTGTCCTATTAGCTTCTTGTTTCACTCGCTTTACTTCCTGTTCCACCCTCGTTGTCTCTTGCTCAATTCTCTTTACTTCAGATTCCTCCCTTTTTGCCTCTTTTTCCACCCTGGTATGCACAGTATCGACAAGCGGCAGCACTTCCTGCAGCCTCTTTTTCAGTAATGTATTTCTCCTATTTACAGTAACATTCTTCACTGCATACCGGAGCGCCTTCTTCGTTCCGACAATTACCAGAATTTTCTTTGCTCTTGTAATTCCGGTATAGATCAGGTTTCTCTGAAGCATCACGAAGTGTTTCATCATCACAGGCATGACAACAATGGGGTACTCAGATCCCTGAGCCTTGTGGATTGTAGTAGCGTAGGCAAGCACGAGCTCATCAAGATCGGAAATATCGTATTCTACTTCTCTCTCGTCGAATTTCACCTTCAAGCTGCGATCTTCCAGATCGACAGAGCTTATGATGCCGATATCACCGTTGAATACCTCTTTGTCATAGTTATTCCTGATCTGCATAACCTTGTCATTGGTTTTATACAAAATACCGCCGCGTCTGAGACCTGTACCCTCCGGATTTAGCGCTTCCTGCAGCTTCTGATTCAGCGTTGCGGCACCAACAGCTCCTCGCTGCATCGGCGTAAGGACCTGAATCTGGATGCTGGGAATGTGGTAATAACTGGACAGGTTAGACTTCACCAGCTTTACAATTTCTCTGCCTGCCATATCCGCAATGGCCGCTGTATCATCTGCGGCCAGCCCCTCATCTGCTGCCATCTTATCCACATCGATAAAAAAGAAATCCGAATTTTTCCCGTTGCTGATATCCGGCATCTGTCCCTGATTAATTCTATGGGCGTTCATAATAATGCGGCTGGTCTGGGCCTGACGGAAAATACGGGTCAGCCTTACAACAGGGAACCGATCACTGTCGATGATATCTCTTAAAACATTGCCTGCTCCAACCGACGGCAGCTGATCAATATCACCCACGAGAATCACCGTCATTGTGTCAGGAACAGCTTTCAGAAGATTGTACATCAGCATCACATCAATCATGGAGCACTCGTCCACGATCAGCACATCTCCCTCCAGCGGATTTTCTTCGCTCCTCTGATATCCTTCCGGCGGCTTGTACTCCAGAAGCCTGTGGATTGTCTTCGCCTCCATATGCGTGGCCTCAGAAAGCCGTTTCGCGGCCCTTCCGGTAGGCGCAGCAAGAAGAATCCGTGCCCCCGCCGAATGGAAGGCTGTGATGATCCCCAGCGTTGTTGTCGTCTTGCCCGTACCGGGACCTCCGGTGAGCACCAGAAGCTTATTCTGAACTGCGGAATAAATGGCCTGCATCTGGATATCATCATACTGCATGCCGGTTTTGGATGCGATCTTCGCAGCAAGGTTGCCTGTGGAGACCTTGAATCCGCCCGGATTTGTGTAAATGCTTTTCAGCCGTTTTGCCACACCGACTTCTGAAAAATAAAATGGCGGAAGGTAGATGGCCCTTTTTAACTCAGCCTGTTCACCGTTCTCTCCTTCTTGTGGATCATCAGAAACAAGGTTCTCCACAATCACATCCTTGGCTCTGATCATCTCATCCAGCGTCATTGTGAGCAGACTGTCATCCACACCGAGAAGCTCACTTCCGGTTTTCAGAAGCATTTCGTTTGTTGCATAGCAGTGTCCCTCTTCAGAGAGCTTATTGAGAGTGTACATGATACCGGAACGAAGACGCGCATACTTCTCATGGCCGAAGCCCATCTTTTCAGCGATTGTATCCGCGGTTTTGAAACCAATGCCCCAGATATCATCTGCCAGCTTATACGGATTCTCCTGCACAATTTTGATGCTGTCATTCCCGTAGGTCTTGTAAATCTTCGTAGCATGTGCTGTGGAAACGTCATGGCTCTGCAGAAAGAGCATGATGTTCTTGATCTCCTTCTGCTCTGTCCAGCTTTTCTTGATACGCTCCACTCGCTTCTTCCCGATACCGGAGATTTCGTTCAGCTTATCCGGATCCTCTTCGATCACATTGAGAGTCTCTGCCCCAAAGGTTCCGACGATCTTCTTCGCATACTTTGGCCCAATGCCCTTCACAAGACCCGATCCCAGGTATTTCTCAATACCATAAACCGTCGCTGGAAGTGTCTCCTCAAAGGTCTCCATAGAAAACTGTCTGCCGTATTTCCCATCCATCTTCCAGGAACCACCCATATAAAGCACAGAACCGACATGGACCTCCGGCATGGCACCGACTACCGTGACCAGATCAGTGTAGTTCTTTACCCTGCATTTGATGACAGAGAAGCCATTCTCTGTATTTTGATAAGTGATGCGATCCACGACGCCGCGTATGTGTTCCAATGATTGTCAAAACCTCAAGATTTTAACCTTTTCTCTCTCAACAAATTGTTTACTTCAAAATTTTATTACTGTTTCCTCCACGTCTGCCTTGATCCAAAGCCTTCCTTCTTGAAATCCGAATTGAGGAAGGTAATCTCCTCCGGCGCGATCTTCAACAGCCTTTGCTACTATTTCCTGACTTTAAAGTCCGTTTATCTGTTCTTCCCGCGCTTATGCCTGTACATATCTTCATCTGCCCTGTTCAGCAGATCTTCTGCTGTGCATGACGTAGAATTATATTCTGCATTTCCTATACTGATTGCAAGTTTATAAGGAAGATTGTTCGCTTTGTTAGTCGTTTCTAATTCTTTTTGCAATGTTGATATAAACGATTTCAATTCTTCCTCAATATCAGGCCTGGCAACAATCACGAATTCATCGCCACCGTATCTGCCTATGAAATAATGGTTGCCCGCCTTATAACACATTTCCTTCAGAACATCTGCCACCAGACGGAGTGCCCTGTCTCCTTCCGCGTGACCAAACCTGTCATTGATCGACTTAAAGTGATCAATATCAATCATGATCAGGTTAAGGTTTTGTCCCGGTGTATAATTTGAGATAGCTTTATCCAAATATCTTTTCAGTTCACGCCTGTTGTTTGTATCTGTCAGTGCATCTTTGGATACAAGCTGATTTGTAAAATTGATGTACATATAGAAATTCGCCGCGACAACACCATAACAGAGGATAGGCATCTTCCACCAGATCACCTGAAGAACACCGGTTATTGCCAGAATCATTGGAAAGATCATGATTGCCCTGTATTCCGCATGATGATAGCCGGATTTATCTTTCCCATCCTTCAAAGCCGCTACAAAAAAAGGTATGATCAGATAGATAAAGATCAACAGAACCATCATGCTGAAAACAGGTCCCGGTTTACTCTTTCCTCCATCAATATAAAAATAAAGATCATATTTTGCAGACAGTAAAATCATGAATGCATTGAAGGCTGCCGGTATAAAACACAAGACTCTGTTTCTTCGTCTTTTCACCCATTCAGAATCAAGATAAATCTCCGTAAAAATAAAGAAGATATATCCGCAGACTGCCATTGAAAGAGAATTGAATATAATAGCCCCAACAAAAAGAAACGGATAGTCGGAAAAAACACCTGCATCTGCCAGAACCCATAAAATATCAGAGAGCAGAAAAATCATCATTGAAGCTATTGACCAGAGATGTCCTCTTGCCTTAATAGATCTGTCTGTTCCTGTAGCAATCTTATGAAGGATAATAGTCATAAAAAGAAAACAGACAAGGTCTGCCTCTATATAATAAAATGCATATTGTGCCATTATTACTTACTCCGTTGATAATATTTAGCCGGTGAAAAAATTCCCAACACAAAAAACCTGTTTTCACCATCCTGACCCGTGAGCCGTCTGAGGCGCTTCCCCATGGTCCATTCTCTCCCGGACGGTCTGGCAGACCTGCCCGACAACAAAAGAATCCAACAGATGAATCAGATGAGCTTCCTCCAGCGCCGGAATAAATACAGCAGGGGATATTGACCCATGGACCGGATCGTTCCATCTGGAAAGCGCCTCTGCACCGCAGACTTCACGATTGTATTCTTCCGGTGCCACAGTCCCTCTGGTCCGCCCGTTTGTATAAAGAAAAAATTCTTCCACGCTGTCACACTCAAACAAATGAACTGCGGTATCATTGGCATAGAGAATTTCTTCGTCACCATCAGCCCGGCACACAATAAATCCGCCTGGAGCGTGACTGCCAAACGCCTTAAATATCTCCATCATATTCTTGCCATTCATTGGAATCACCTCATGCTAAAATCCTATAGCTGTTGAGCGAAGAATTCACACGAACCTGATACGTTTTCGCTTTTTTGCTTTTTTCGAAAAGCTTGAGAAACAGTGTCAAAATACTTTTACATAACCCGGCTCATCAACCTGGTCGACCATGAAATAATAATACTCCAGATATACAATTTTCACAATGAGTTATCATCACCAACAGATCTATGCGCACAGTCAACAGATGTACACACATCTGGCCCTGCTACAGGATCTGCTCAATCAGGTTCCACTATACCGGATGTCCTGCACAAATTCAATTGATGCTGCCGCAACAGCCTGGGAAGCAATGCTCAGATAAAATACCTGCAGGTATCAGTACGCACGACGCCAAAAAAGCAAAAGCTTTGAAAGCTCAGATACTTTCTCTGCTTTTGCTTCTTTTGAATTTCTTTTTCCCAGAAAGACTCTGCCTCTTTAAATTGTTCTTCAGTCATTGATGTCTCTCCAATCCAGCAAGATTTGTTACTATTTCCTGACATTAAAGTCCGTCAATCTGTTCTTCCCGCGCTTATGCCTGTACATTTCTTTATCCGCCCGGGTTAGTAAATCTTCTGCAGTGCATGACGTAGAATCATATTCGGCAGTTCCTATACTGATTGCAAGTTTATAAGGAAGATGATTCCTATTGTTAGTGCTCTCTACCTCTTTTTGCAGTGAACTTACAAAAACCTCCAATTCTTCCTCAGTATAAGGCCTTGCAACAATCACAAATTCATCGCCCCCGTATCTGCCTATGAAATAGTGACTGCCCGCCCTATAACACGTTTCTTTCAGAACATCTGCCACAAGGCGAAGCGCTCTGTCCCCCTCCGCGTGGCCGAACCTGTCATTGATCGACTTGAAATGGTCAATGTCAATCATGATCAGAAAAATCTTTTGCCCCGGATCTATAGTGGGTCAGTTTTCAAGACAATTTTTTTAAAGTTTTATAATGAATCCGAG
>JBJEMO010000119.1:0-1947 GCA_051879715.1 Bilifractor sp. | reverse complement strand
GTGCTTTTATATAAACGTCTCGATCATAACACCGGAAAATACCGGTGGCCGCGTAACCGTGACGAGGTAAAAACCATTACATGGAGGCAGTTTGACTGGCTCATGTCCGGTCTGGAAATCGAGCAGCCAAAGGCAATAAAAAGTGGCTGAAATGCTTGATTTTACTAGGATTTTGCACCTGTTTATGATACAATAGAAGTATCAAAAAACGGAGCGAAAGACCATGCCTTCAGGAGTAAAAGATATCCAGCTTTTAGAGCTTAAGGATACAATTTCACAACTGAATAAAACAATCAGCACTCAGAACGAACTCATTAGTTCATTACAGAAGATGCTGGAGGAACGCAATGCAAAGGATGCCGAAAAAGACCTTCTGATTGCGAATTTACAGTCGCAGCTTGCGTATCTTAAGAACAAGGTCTTTGGCTCAACAAGTGAAATACGCCACGACCAGATGGAAGGACAGCTGAATCTGTTCGATACACCCGCCAGCGATGAAAAACCTGCGGAAACGATCGAACCGGAAGTGATCAGCGTCAAGGAATACACCAGGGAGCGGAAGCCCAAGGCAACTTATGATGAGATCTTTGCGGATCTTCCAACCCGGGAGGTGGTTGTTGATACACTCACCGGGGAAGAAAAGCAATGCCCCATTTGTGGCACACAGATGGTTCCGATCGGTCACGAGGTGATCAGAACTGAGATCCTCTATACAGAGCCAAAACTTGAGCGTATCAAGTACATTGCAACTACTTACGGGTGCCCTGTCTGCAAAGACGAGGAAGATGCTCCGTTCGTAAAGGATAACGGAACACCGGCACTCATTCCCGGAAGCTTTGCTTCCTCCGGTCTGGCTGCACATGTCATGTATTATAAATACGTGATGTCAGTTCCTCTTTACCGGCAGGAAAAAGATTTTGAGCATCTTGGTGCCAGAATCAGCCGGACGACCATGGCTCACTGGATCATCTACTGTTCCAAACATTATTTCAAGCCGATGTATGATCACATGCACCGCAGGCTTCTGGAACGTAAGTACCTGATGGCAGACGAGACACCGATCCAGGTTCTCAAGGAACCTGACAGGCGGCCGCAGAGCAAGTCGTATGTATGGCTTGTGCGTACCGGCGAAGACAGGGGGATCCCGATTATCCTGTACAGCTACACGCCGACAAGAGCCGGTAAAAACGCAGCCGCACTTTTGAAAGATGCAACGCCGGGCTTCTTTCTCATGACTGACGGGTACCAGGGATACAACAAAGTTCCCGATGCCCAGCGCTGCTGCTGTTATGCCCACATCAGAAGATACTGGCTGCGGGCAATCCCCAAAGGACATGAGAAGGATTACACACATCCGGCTGTCCAGGGCTACCTATACTGCAATAAACTGTTCGAGTATGAACGAAGCTACCGTGAAAAAGGGCTGTCGCCGGGGCAGATCTACAACCGCCGTCTGAAGGATGAAAAACCTGTGATAGAGGCTTTTTTGTCGTGGCTGGATAAACTGACGCCCCAGACAGGTGACAGTATCATCAGAGCGATCAGGTATACAAACGGCTGCAGGCCATATATGATGAACTATCTGAAAGATGGTGCATGCAGTCTGAGCAATAACCTGAGCGAGAACAGCATCCGTCCACTTGTAGTAGGACGCAAGAACTGGCTGTTCAGCGATACCCAGGACGGAGCAGAGGCAAGCATGAAAGTTTATACCATGATTGAAACTGCAAAGGCCAATGACCTTGATCCGCAAAAGTATCTCAGCTTCCTTCTTGAACATCGTCCGAGTGCTAAAATGTCAGATGATGAATTAGAGCAGCTGGCACCCTGGAGCAAGCTGGCACAGGAAACTTGTAAATAATTAGAGTAAAATACTCGCATGCCTGGCATCCCTAGCGAGGATGCCTGTTTTTTCGGGGGAACACCCCGAAACTATGCGCTTACTTT
>JBJEMO010000118.1:0-13218 GCA_051879715.1 Bilifractor sp. | reverse complement strand
AAGGAATTTTAGCTGTTGGTTTGGCAAAATCCAACCTCGGTGAATAATTCAGGTTTAATTATGACATATCATACCTTGTATGTTGCCGGTTGGAAACAATTTTTCCCATCTTTCCTAAAAATCTGATAAGGATAGATTCTCCATGTAATCCGAAATCTCCTGGTAGTCAGACTCGGATATTCCTCCGTCAAAGGTGTCCATAGTATTGGCCGTTCCCGGCATTTCAATCTGCTCAGCGGCATCTTCGAGAGACTCCATTTCTGAGGCGGGAAGATTTGTGAAAGATTCATGTACCTCAAAGCTCGTACCGTCTGGCTGTGTTATATGATCGTTTATCATATAATTTTCAGGCCGGCAGTCTCCGTTAGCATTTACTTCGGATGAATATGCGACTCTTTCAGTGTGGATATGCCCTCCGTTCTGTAAAATCTCATTTTCACTTTTTTCAAGCTGCCCAAAACAATCATGATTTACGTCGTGGTCCTGTGCTGAAAGGTTCTCATGAATGGGCGGTCCGTTAAATCTGGCGGCGATCAGATGGCCGCCCTCATCAGATGCCTGACGCAGGGCACCTCCAGCCTTTGCTTGTGCCCGTTGATTTCGGCCAGCCCGCTCATTCTGCAGATCCCCATCTGCCACGACGGTTCCGTTCGAATAGTGTTCAAAACTATACCCGTTGCTTTCCACCATGTAGTCTTTCTCCATGCTTTGTCTCTCCTTTGTTGTTTGTGCCTGTTAATAAAATGACATCAGGGCGTATTCTCCCTTGTATCCGATGATTGCACAGCCATCCCTGAGAGAGGATATTTCCTCTTTTCTGAATTTCGGAACAGGAACAGGAGCATTTCTTGTGTGAGTTTCCTGTTTATCTGTTCCCAACAGATGGTCCAGAATGCTACCTGAAAAGATCCTTTTGTCCTGGCTCATTGCCTGTGTATGATAGATCTTCTGTACATTCCCACAGATCTCCTCAAGCTTTGCACAGCTTCCTGCGGATTCATGCCGGGTGAAAATTTTTAAAGGACAATCCGCTCGATTGTAGAGAATCTGCTGTGGGTCAAGAAAAGCGTCTCTGGAAAAGACTGCGCTGCAGATACCCGGGATGGACGTAAGCCCACTGAAAAGCTTCTGGTAAAAATTTCCGGAATCCCCGGAATCGAAAATAATCAGAGCATATGACATACAGTTTTCTGCACCGGTTAGGCAGCTGCCAATCATTTCCATCATGGCATTTTTCATCCCATCATCAGAAGCAAAAGAAAAAACCGGGTATACGATCGCGTCTCCGCTTTCTGCTTTTTTCGTCTGATCGGCAACAGAAAGAATAGGTATCAACCGGTAGAATGTATGGTCAAAATCTGCGGCTGCACCTGAAAGTTCTGCATAATGCGCGAGTAAGTCAGCCTGTTTCCTGCTGTCGATTTTCCCCTGATCAACCAGAAACTGTATTTTTTCCTCAACTTTCCATACAGACCCTAAAGCAGCAATCTCGGATAGGCTTATAGAACCGGATTTTCCACATCTACAATCAAGGTCCCTGAGATGGCCAGCGAAAACAAGGTAACTGATCACCTGATCGGTTTTCTGATCCTCAAAACTCAGTGCCTGGAGCATGCGCCGAAGCCGGCTGATCTCTGTCAGGGAATCAAATCTGATCGGATAATCACCTGACTGTGCATCATTACGGAGATTGAAGCCTGCACTTTCCAGGATTCGCTGAAGGTTAAGTACTCCCCAGTTGTCTACGATAATGGGAACTCTTCCGGTTGAATACAGCTGCCGCAGCACTTCACGAATAAGTGTCTGGACTACTCTAAGGTCGGATCCACTGCAGAAAATTCCGGGAAGTTGTCTGGTGTGACCGGCGATGATTTTCATATATTGCATTCCATTCATCAGATTCCGCCTCCTTTAGATATTTGCTAAGTCAAAATTCATAGTTTTCAAATATTGGTTTATTTTCAGAATTCTTTTTTCCGAGGATGGATGAGAGGCATATAAAAGATCCGTCAGTGTAAGATTCTCATTATCAGCAGGGAGCAGGCGCAGAACTTGGATTAATTGTTGGCCATATCCATTTCTGCAGCTGAAACGATCTGCACAAAACTCTGCGTGACGAGACAGAACACCGCCGATCATCCGGAATAGGAAGATAACTGCCTCAGACAGAGCGTGGCAGATAAATTTCACACCTCTTACTGTCAGATGAAAGAGAAGCAGAAGCAGCAGCCCTCCGCCGAAAAGAAGGACAATAAAGAAAATTACTCCTGTCGTCAATAGAAGGGCAGCTTGTGTTATAAAGAAAGCAGCCAGCATCAGCCACAGGCTTCCAAAGCAGATCCTTGCCATCCGGGCATCTCCGCGTCTCTTGTGACTAAGCTCATGAAGAAGGATGGCGGCAAGCATCATAGAGTCGCAATTCGTGATCATCCCTTTGGTTACGGCAATAGACCGACCATAGGAGTACGCGTTTGCATCTTCAGAAGGCAGAATGAAGATAGGAACCCTATTTATCTGAAGATCCGGGTGATCTTCATTCAGCAGGCAGACCGCATTGCGAAGTCTTTCCGCTTCCGGGGTTTCTAACCTTTTCAGACGGATGGCCTGTCCGTGCCAGAGAGCTATTATCTCACCGGCATAGGCATAAAACAGCAGCAGAAGGGAGACGATCAAAGCCAGATAAACATTTACCGGTCGGAGGAGGAAGAAATCAAGCATGCATACAGCAAAGACTCGAAGATTTCCCATCATAGTCATGACTCCTTTCCTGAACGCACCAAACAATAGTTATTTTACGGATACGGTATTCCATATTATCTTTTTATAAGCTTTAGTTTTACCGGTTCAGATCCGCGGATTTTCAGATAAAACCAACAGGGTTCAAGACCGGAAAGGTCCTGGTCTGAGATACATGGCACCAGTTCCGTTTGTGTGGTGGGGTGGTCATATCTGGAAAAAGGCATTGTAAGAATCATTGTTCGTTTCTTTCCGCAAATGGTCTGTGCAAATTTCCAGGTCGTTTCGTCACCAGGATGAAAAATTGCTAACTCCGAGAATCCGGCAAAAGCTCCTTTGGCCGTGTGTTCACGATTAAGCTCCGGTGCTATGGCGTACAGCTGTTCAATACTCTGTACAGAAAGAATGACCTGTAGTCCCAGCCCGTTGCCCAGAGTAGCTGCTGTCAGGAGCCCGAAGTCCTTTTGCAGATTCTGGATTTCATCCAGGACCAGTAGAAGATGCCCTTCTCTGCTTCCTGCATCTTTTGAGAGTTTTGCGGATATCAGCTTTTCAAGGAGAAAGGCGAAAAATCCGGAAAGAGAAGCCCTCTTTTCAAAATCAAAATCAAGAAAAAGACGCGAACCTGAGCCATTGGAACTTTCATACCTCCCGTTTATGAAATCGACAATCGTGTCATCTCCACACCCTTTAAGGCTGGTGGTCTCAGCAGCCGCCAGGACTTCCTGCATGATTGCCAGCATGTCTCTGGCGGCAGGGGGCAGCCTGCTGATACCGCCAGATTTTTCCTGACCATTATATTGAAATATATTCCTAAGCATCGGCCGGTTTCCGGGAAGATCCGCAAGGTAGTGAAAGAAATGGGAGAGATCTGTCTCGTAAAACTTTTTGAGAAAATCCTGATTATTCTGCATGGCAGGATCTTTGGCCGCCCGGAGCAGGAAAGCATGAAACAGGTTTTCCGCTCCGGTTATAAAAAATCTGTTATTTGTGCTTGTATCTTTCAATTCCCGGAAGAACATGTCGGCAATCTGGCGGGTCACCGCTTCCGGATTTTGAGCAAAGCGCACTTCTCTGAGAATATTCCAGAAAAACGGCATTTTATCGGGATAATGTTCCGGCCGCATTGTCACCACCTTGTCCTGTTTCCGCCGGAAATTACGGAAGTCATCCTTGCTGTCGAAAAAAACAGCCGAGGAGTCAGGGTGAGCCATCAATCTTTGCTGAACTGTTTCCTGAACAAAGGTCGTCTTCCCGTTTCGCGTGGTTCCAACAGCCAGAACATTATCCGAAAGTACCGGGATTGCAACTGAACATCCATTGCCGGTGACAGCAGCGGTGTCTGCACTGCGATTTTCAGATTGCGGCCACCCATTTATTATTTGAGCATCATTATTGGCTTGAAACGTGTAATACATCAGAATTATCTCCTTGCATTTAATCTGGCTCATTAATGATTTTCTGGGCCATGTCTGAGGACGCATCCAGTAAGGTCACCCTTCGATTGGAGGCGGAGAGAGCTGAATCAACGCCTGCGCCGGAGGTGTACCACGGGCCGGAGCACCCAAGTCCGGCGGTGAGAGTTCGTTCTTCTGGTATGCCCATTGCTTTCAATACAGCCTGCACGGCCTGAGCTCTTCGAAGGCTGAGATCTTTATCTTCAGGACTGTTCTGGTCATTGGCGGAAGCTGTCTGTCCAACTAGAAGCAGCTTTATATCCTGGTGTGCTTTCAGGTAATCGGCAATCGGCTGTATAGAGCTTTTGGCTTTTGCCTCGTCGGCAAACCGGTCACTATCCGGAAGGAACTGGAACTGATCTTCGCCAAGATAGACAGGCTTTTCCTTGTCAGACAGCACGTCCAGATCTTCTTCTGCAGTTTCAGCTTTAAAGCTGACGGGAGTTTCCGCGGGAAGAGTGATAGGTGTTACCGGAGGCAGTTCTTCGGATGATACTTCTGTTCCAGGCATCTCATCAGAGCATGAGAATTTTCCTCCGCCATTCGTAATGATACTTTTCCAGATGTCTATCAGCTTTTGCTTCTGCGCCGGGCTCAGAGAGTTCTGAGGAGCGGCTACATCTCCCAGCTGCTGAAAAGTGACCTTTATCCCTGAGAGATCAGGGATGGCCTGCTTTTCCGCCAGAGTATCAGCCACAGCCTGTGGGTCAGCAGAAAGAAGGTTCTGATTGAAGTTCATCAGGCCTGTGGTTGAAAAGCCGGTATCAATGACAAGGATTTCTTTACTGCTGTTTTCTGGTGCTGATTCAAGTGTCCTTACGGCTGTAGTTAGGGCGCCGAGGGTATCAACCTCCGGGCTATCGGCTCTAACATGGCTCATTTTGTCAAGAACGGAGGAAACGGCGGCGTTCTGCGCTTTTGTCACCAGAGCCCGATTGCCCTGATATTGTTTATCAACATTGAAGCTGCCGCCCAGCCCCTGGACTTGTATGGGGCTGCCGGTATCTGAGATGACTGACAAGTACCCTTCACTAAAGATGGTTTCTGAGACAGCATCCGTGACAGCCTGCGATGCCAGGTTCAATGGCTGGCTATTGGCATGGGCCCCAAGGACGACAGCCAATGCTTTTGGCTCTGTCGCCATCGCATTATCCTCAGCACTAACTGTCTTTCCGCATCCAGTCAGAGACGTGGAGGCAGCAAGCAGCCCCATAGCGGTGACAAGTGCAGCAATTCTTTGCAATAATTTTGATTTGGTCATATTTTTTCCCTCCTACTTATATATTTGTTTCCGTTCATAAAGATTCAGTTTTTTCGGCATTTTTATGCTACTTGGTGAAAAGCTTTTTTGATGTCGGCCTTATTAGGGTCAAGGAGAAGGTTACTTGATGCCGGATTTGCTGATGCTTCTGCCAGGCGAGTACGCACATGATCCTGGAGGAGCTTTCGCTGGGCCTCAATTTGTTCTCTGGCAGTCTGGTACTCCTTCTCATCAAGAGTCTCGAGATACTCTTTGTAATTTTTATAGGACTGATACTCGGTAATTATGGAAGTGAGTTCGCTGATTCTATCGTTCATAACGTTTCTTTCTTCTTCCAGGCGTAATAGCTCTCCCTTTAGGGGATCTGCCATAGCAAAGGAAATAGTTCCACTTGCCAGAGAGGTTATAAGGGGCACAATGGAGCTAAATACACAATTCACCAGAGGAAGGTCATTAAAAAAGCTGACTTGGGTTTCAGCGTTCTGGGTGGAAACACTGCCAAACATCTGCGTCATATCAGGCAGGACCAGATTTCTGGTCGCATACCGGAGCATGCAGTTTATAACGAAAGCCATGATAAAAATGGCGAGCATGATGATTAGCATTGGCGTGTTAACATTAAAGCCCTGGGTCTTCTTCTTTAATTCGCTGCCGAGATAGACCGGAATGATGTCGTAGGCAATAAGGAATGCCGTGATACCAATGATCCTGGCGAAGAGATTATCGAACATAAAACTGTCGAACAATCCTTTGAAGTTGAACAGATCGACAGCACAGCAAACGAAAATTATTACGGTAAGCGTGATCGGGTGATACCAGCCGGACTCAGGTTTCTTTTTGGCAGATGTCATCTGATGGCGGCCGGGAAAATATAAGTTACCATCTTTCTTTTTTATCCATAATGTGTTCATCATGTCTATTGCCTCCTTCACTGATTAATCTTGAATTTCTGCTTCTTATAACGATCAGAAAGATCTTTCAGAGCTGCCTGATTCTCCTCATATTGTGTCTGAGCCAGCGATAATTCGCTTCTGAACTGGGTTAAGTCGGATTCAAACCGCGCAAAGAACTGTTGGATGTTGTCCTTCTTTCTAGCTCTTTGATTATCCAAGTCATCAATGGCGAGGTCACAGAGATCTGCAATCAGAGCGTCCATGCAGGCCGAGTTGCCATCATCTAATGCACCTGCTGCAAGCAGTGTGTCCAGCTCTTTATCAAGAACTTCTGTGGAAGTGGAGAACAAAGGTTCATACTGTCGATACGGCATATTCCGGTAGGAGTGAAATGGACGTCTTTCGGTAAAATCAAAGGCAGGAGAAATTTCCTCTGGCATGTACGTTGTTAAAGCTTTTTGCTTCTTCTTAAAGGGTCTCACGCTGCATTCTCCTTTCTTTTACTGATGTTTTCTTCCTGACTCTCAATTTCTGACTGGTACAGCTCGTGTATCTTCTTTTGTCTGGCAATCATCGCAGCAACGTCATTTTCCAAATCCTGATGTTGTGACAAATACAGAATGTCTGTGGAAAGCTTCGGCAGAGGATCCGGACAGACCGGTATCGGACTGCTTCCCAGAAGAATTGGATAAGCTGTATTCCAGTAAAGAGCTCTTCGCTGCTCCAGATGATTACGGAGTCTTTCAAGATCCAGTCTTTTTACGTTATTTACTGCTTCAATCTGGCTATGAAGGAATTCCATTTCTCCAACCTGTTTTTCGTAAGTTTCCAGGATGGCCTGTGTCTGTTGGCGATGCAGATCCACTCTTTTCTGATATTCACGGCAGCGTCGCCTGGATATCTGGTCATTACTGAGATCCTCCTCACCTCTGTATCTCTTCTGAAGGTCGTCTTCAGATGGAGCAGGAGGAGCACAACTGGCTGCTTCTTTCAACTCTCTTTCTGATACGCTGATTTTTTTTGTAAGCAGGCTGATTTTTGCATATTGATCGGAGAGTTCCGTTTCGCACTTCTCCCAAATGCTTTGGCAGGCTTCTTTATAGGCTGCGATGTCTTTGTCCATAAAGGGAGAGGACCATACATTATCGTTTCGTTTGAAGGGGAGATTATGGTGAGCATCTTTCCACCCATTGAAAGCTACGTGGATGGATTCAACAAGACCCAGTCCCTTGAGCTTTCCCTGGCGGATATGGCTTACCAGATTTTTCACGGACCCTTTCGGAGCTTGAACGCTTTTCTTTTCTTCATGCACCTTTCTCGTTCGCATCATCTTTTCTCCTCCTGATTCAAAAGTTTGTTCTTGCCAATGGTTATTTGCAATTTTTTCTGTAATTTTTTCATTATATTTTTTCATTGTGAGGCTCCTTTCTCATTCATGAGTATTGATGATTTATATTCCTTCTCACCATGTATTGTGTTTTCAAATCTGGTTCTTCATTTTTTGGACGAAAATAATTTGAAAAATATGTTAAGGAAGCTGCCTCTCATTCATGATTGATTCATATCCCTTCACTATGTATTGTGATTACGAACGTGCTTCCTTCAGTTTTTGGCGAAAATAATTTAAAAAATATGTCAAGGAAGCTCCTGGAGGATCAGACAATTTTTTACCAGATAGTCCTGTCCGTATTGATTCAAAAATTCCTGTATTTCCAGCAGATCCGGATCCTTCCATGACACGCTTCCGTCTTCATCTATGCAGGCCTTCAGAATGCCATATGTTTGATGTTTATCAAGCCAGACAATGGCAAAGTAGTTGTCAGAATGATCAGCTGGATCAAAATAGGAATCAAATTCTACGTACCCCCGGCATTTAGCACCACAATTGGTTTCTATGAGATACTCTCCGTTATCCCACGATTCATCTTCATCTTCCAAACCAGTCAGCTTATAAACGACCGTTCCTTCATAAGGGCTCGGAACATTTTCCGGATGTTCTGTCACCCACAGATCCTCCATATATAACGGCATCAGTTCTATATCCCCCTGGGGTTCATAGGCCCCTGTCATGACAGTCTGTCGGATATAGAGCTCCTCTTTTTTGTAGAAAAAAAGCAATGTTAATGCTGCCACATTTATAATGAGTTCGGCATAATAAGCAAACGGCATGGCATGCCACTGTACGAATGGTGAACTGGCTGCGGTTTCCACGATTAGAAAAGCGCCTATACCCACATAAATCGGTTGATTTCGATGGGCGTCTGGGTAAAGCTCAGAACTCAGCAGCCAGTACACTCCGCCTATGAATAGGAGCTCGGTGGCAATGTACAGAACCGTTATCGGCTTTGCCATGGGCTTTCCTACAAAGGATTCCAGGCCCAAATACTGATTTCTGAGGCCGTCTCCAAAGCACACCAATCCCAGAACCATAAACAACAGAAGAAAGACGCTGAATTCCTTATGGAAAGCTCTGATTCGCAATCGGCGGGCAGTGTAGAAGGCGACAAAAACCTGCACAAGGGTCATGTAAAAGAAAGTCCAGGAATTTTCACAAAACATGAAGCATTCCATGGCAAGTATTAACAGAGCTTTTACGTAAAATTCCTTATCTGACGCGTCGATGATTCCCCGCCGGATCTGATAAAAATAGGAGTAAATGAACACGCTCCAGATGAGGAGCATCAGGGGCATAAAGAATGAAATGCCAATGTAAAAAGGCCGAAGAAAGGTATTCACCTCAAAGTATTTTCTGAAATCAACGCCCAATGCTGACTCTAAGCCTGCAAAACTTAGCAGGACGATTATGACACCAATGAGCAGGTAATCCACCCGCTGTCTCACCAACTGGAACTGGTTAGCTGTAAATGGGCAGGTAATATAGCTGATCATCTGGTGAAGTATCCAGCCTGCAAGGATTCCTACACCGGTTTCCGCCAACAGCGGGAGAAGCAGTTCATGTAGAGGATAAACGGCAACCCCATCCTCCGTTATTCTTGCCGAGCTGTATATTTTGATCCAGAAATTTAAAAGGATGAAAGATAAGACCCCGGCGCAAGAGAAAAGATTAAAAAATTTTTCGTGACTTTTTGCGAACTGTTTCATGGCGATCCCTCCACACATTTTCTGCTTTTCTATCTCTTCACTATGTATTTTGTTCTTAAATCTCTTTCTTCAGTTTTTAGATGAAATATTTGAAGGATTTTTTTGACGTGTTCTCAATTGATGCCTTGTCTTGTTTTCAGAATGATCTCTTATCTTTTCTGATGCTAATTTTCATCGAGATGTTTATTGATGATGGGCTGGGCTGCTCAGAAGGACGATAGGGTGTATGAGAGAAGCTTTGTCGAAATATGCGGCCAATTGTGAGAATAAAGAAAAACGCCTTCCGCCCAAGAACTTCCCTGAAGGGAAGACGGGTAAGAAGACGTCATAGAGAAATCCCAAATCGGATATGTGCTCAAAAGCGAGAAGGCAATAAGAGTCGCCTCCTCATAGGTAATGTACTACAAAAGATGAATATGGTTGGAAGTTTGAATCAGCTTTTGAAAAGTGTCGATTCCTCATAGGTAAGGTACTACCCCAAAAATCACAACTCTTTTTGATCAGGGATATAGGTGTCGATTCCTCATAGGTATGGTACTACAGCACATATTAACAGCTTTATCGCATATTGTATAGCTATTTTTCAACAATTCCCGCCTCCCACCTCAAAAACCCGGTCAGTCTCCAAGCTGAGATATCCACTAAGCCGCATAAATACGGTATTCTTTCTATTACAATATTCTCCCCGGAGATTGACCGTTTTTTCACTTGTGTTCCTTTTCTCTTTGAATGTCTCATGTGTCTTTTCAGAAGGTTCGAATCGCAAATCGCGAATGGAAGAGAATTGACTCCTGATGGTCCCGGATATTATGTTACAATCAATAGAGTTTATTGTGCTGTGGGGGAATTGTTGTATGCAATTCAAACTTCATTTTACACTTAAAGATCCATTGACTCTTCCAGTCGGCTATCACTCTATCGTGCAGGGATTTATTTACCAGATTCTAAGCGACAATCCACTTTACTCCGGATTTCTGCATGACCATGGATACCAGGCAGAGGGAAGGCAGTATAAGTTATTTGTATTCAGCCTCTTACAGGGCCGATATGAAATCCATATGCCAAACATTACTTTTTTTGACTCTGTCTCCTTTGAAATCCGAAGCCCGGAGGAAAATTTTTGCGATATACTCTGCCAGTCTATCCTGCACACGGACATTTTTGTACTGAACCATCAGCGGATATACTTGAATTCTGTAGAAATCCTGAAGAAAAAAATCATCTCAGATCAGATTACTATTGATATGCTTTCTCCGCTATGTGTACATACCTCTTATTTTGACGAATCTGGAAAACGAAAAACGAACTACTTATCTCCAGTCGATCCGAATTTCCAGTTTCTGCTGAATGAAAACCTGCGCCACAAATTAGGAAGCTTTTCATCCAGGCTGCCTAACGGTATGATCCGTTTAAAGCCCTTCGTACTCCAGGATGGGCAAATGCCATCCAGGGATAAATATGTAACACGGTTTCATAACCACATTATCATCATCGCATGGAGAGGACGCTATGACTTAAGCGGCGATCCCGAAGACCTCACGTTCCTCTACGATTCGGGAATTGGTGATAGAAATTCACAGGGATTTGGTATGTTTCAAATGAGTAATGGAATTACCCGCCAAAAAGGTCATGAGTAGAAGTGAATTCGCCTTAGACTCAATCTCAAAGTGCCTGTCAGATTTGAAGCGGTTACATGAGAATCGACACATAAGGTCTCCTCTTTCGTTTTGACTATTTCTTTGCCTCAAAAATTGGTTCACAGGTTTTGACTTTCTTTTTTACGTCTTCTTGCCCATCTTCCCATCAGGGAAGTCTTGGGGCGGAGGACGTTTTTTATTGGGCTGTGTGGCTTCGGCTAAATCATAATTTGTGAAAAAATCTCATCCAAAAGCCGAAGATTAACATTTGGAAACAAATTATATAGTGAAGGGATACGAAAGGAGAGTCGAAAATGTGGATTAATGAATACCAGGATGACGAGTTCAATATCAGGGATAGTGTGTGCGGTGTTGTAACAGGAGGGTGTAGGAGCGGCTTGTTCGTAAGGCTGGAAGACGGTCAGGAGGCGTTCGCTTCATTTGGCGGGCTTTATCCGGGGACCAAAGTCATTTGTACAGTCCTAAAGAAAGCAACTGAGAAGTGGCGGGTCCTGGTGGCTATTGATTCTGTTTTGACAGAAGCGGTAGTAGCATAAGGATATGTGAGAGCTGTTCTCTTGTAAGAATTGCTCGGAGTCATAGAGCAGAATCAGGAGACTGCTGAAGACAATGTTGATTTCAGTAGTTCTAATAAAACCACATAATTTTATGCGCGTTAGGAGGGAGGTTTGGTGTTGGCAAAAAAAATCTGGCGTGGTACAGTTTTAATTCCTCTTACCGTCATGTTCATGATTTTGACATCATACTTTACGATATCTATTCCTGAGATTAAGTTGTATTGGAATCGGGGAATTACACTTTTTTATTGTGTTTTCGTTATGGTTGGCTGGTTTTCCTGCTCTTCGATGAGGAAAAGCTGCTGTAATGGGCATTTTACGGAACTCCTCTTTAACCTGGTTCCCATAGAACTGATATCCATGCCAATATTCGCTCAATGGCATTTTGCAGTCACAATACTTATCACGCTGGCTTTTGTGCTTATTGAAATATTTTTATTTCTCAGAGTCAGAAGGGAAGAGAATAAGCATTGTTTCAGCGAAAAGAGGCATCGCTATTATAGAACCATTTTTTGTAGATGCTCTTTATTGATTGCGCTTATCATGACAGCAATTCCCTGTGTTTTTTCGGCTGCTGTATATGACTTTCGTTCACCATCATTTGAAGCTGATAAAGAGATATGGGACAGGCTTACTTCAGAGCAATCTAAAAAAAATGCGCCTGATAATAAAAACCTCAATAATCCATACGATTCAAATTCTGCATTATTTTCCTGTTTTGAGGAATCTGCCTGGAAGCAGCTTGATGCTTCGGAACGGATTACAATTATGCAAAAACTTGTTGATTTTGAATCTGCACAGCTTGGCATTCCATCGGTTCCTGTGAGAACGGAAAAGCTTGAACCCTTCACGCTTGGTAAATATAGGGATGAAACCAAAGAAATATGGATTGATTTAGAGCATCTCATGGTGTCTCCGGTAGACGAGTGTATTTCAACGATTTGTCATGAAGTATATCACGCAGCGCAGCATTACATTATTGAAAACGTCGACTGGAACAACGAAGTGTTCCAAAGCACATATTTTAATGAATTGCGTTCCTGGAGAACCAATGAAGAAAATTATAAAAGTCCAGCTATAAGTGGATTTGATTCATACGAAAATCAACCATTGGAAGTTTCCGCACGCCAATACGCACATGACGAGACGAAAAAAATTCTGAAATATGTTGACGACTAGGAAAACCACTTCGACCTTGACTACAGAAGGAGGATAGGCCTGGCAGTCTAAAGAATGTTTCACAAGACATTTCTTGTAAGCTTTTCACCGGGCTCTTGGCTATCTTAACCGATAGTCAGGGTCAGGGGCTTTTTCATCCAGAGGTGGAATTCGAGAGAAAACCGGCTTAGGACGAAGTAAAAATACGGTCAATCTCCGATGAGAATATTGTAATAGAAAGAATGCCGTATTTATGTGGCTTAGTGGATATCTCGTCTATGGCAGATTCCCCAAAGCTCTCTGTAACAATATAAAAATGCACCGTGCTCCGGAGGAAGAATGAGTCAAGTCCAAATTTGTGTGTAAATTGCTCTTAGGTACCTGCGGTGCCAAGGG
>JBJEMO010000117.1:0-1965 GCA_051879715.1 Bilifractor sp. | reverse complement strand
AACATAGACTGGTTTTCATCTCTAAACTAAATGACATTGCCTCTGAACAGTAACATATCCGCGTCTGCTGAAAATACCCTCAGGCCTGCGGGTGCTCCTCAAGCCACTGAATAATATCCAGACTCTCATACATAGGTTTTCCGTCAATGAACAGGCAGGGTACCTGGTCCATTCCGCCGTCACGGACAAGGCGTCTGTAATTCTCCGGCTCGTCCAGGATATCCCGATAAATCACATCTGTCCGTCCGTTCTGATCAATCCAGTGCATCACCCTCTGACAATAGGGGCAGGTGTTTTTCTTGTAAAGTTCCAGTAACATTTGCATTCCTCCTTGTTTCACCCTTTATGATTACTTTTTTGAAGCTGCATCCGGACTTTCCGGATGTCTCTTTATTGCTACCATCGATACCATCTCATGTTCATCACCCTCCACGGAAATAATGTTCTGGGGGGATAATCGGGAGTAGATACCGGCAAGGTGTCCTGCATAGAGGTACATCCCTGTCATATTCGCAAAGCTGTGCACCCTTGGACTCTTCTGACCCTCCGCCTGCTTCTGCCAGGGATTATCCGAATAATCCGTATCAGTATAATCCGCGTTCAGCGTGCGGTAGGGGCTCACATATTCCTGAAGGATATATCCGCCATCTGCATGCTTCCTGATCAGTTCCTGCCACTGTGCATCCGTGAAATCACCGCTGTAAAAAATACCATGGGCTCCATAGGAATCCTCAGGCTTCAGAATCCATCTGCAGCTTTTCCCGGTCCTGCAGGGCCAGCTGGTATGCAGGAATTTTTCCTGCTGCAAAAGCGCATGGGTCAGATCTGCCGTATAGGGCACGTGGTCCTCGACATACCGGTTCTCATCATCCGTCAGGAATGCTTTTGTGCGTTCCATGTGCAGTATCTTGAACAGAATCTTGTCATGCACAACCTGGGTGCAGAAATCCCCGATCAGGCAGACCTTCCGGTCCCGTACCGCCTGCAGAAACGGGCCTATCTCGTCTCTGTGGTCCAGGATGTCGCTGGTCACCGCACGGCGGTAGATGGCGTCCACACGGAATCCGTCGGGTGTGTACAGATGCTCCCCGTCATAGGAGAGACTGCGGATCTCCGCCACACAGGCTGCGCTCCCGCGCTTCCTGAAGGCAAGGGCAAACTGCTCCAGCTCAGCGGTGGTGATGCTTTTTTCCAGAAAATCGACGACGGCGACCTGTGGATGCTCCGGATAATGCCCTGCTTCCCGCACCAGATCCAGAAAAACGCCTGCCCAGGAATCAAAAAGCTCGAAAGGCATCTGTTCATAGTTTTCCGCAAAACAGCGATACATCAGCGTCTTCCGGTAGGCCTCCGTCATGATCCGGTTCTCGTTCATGGCACTGCTTCCGTCCGCGTTGAATTCACAGAACTTATAATCACCGGTATTCTCATCAAGAAACATGTCCAGCCTGCAGATCGGCAGAAGTGTAGAATATTCCGGCCTGTGACAGATCATTTCCTCCAGCTCCGGAGAAAATCCAAAGAGCTTCCGGTAATCTGGATGATCCAGATACTCCCGGATCACCTTCACCAGTATTTTCCACGCATTCTCTCCGGCATCACGGACGATCCCGTAACCCGCTTCCGTAAACAGCTTTGGAAAATAGAGCATCTTGACCGGACTTCCCATGTACTTCGCATCAGATCGGAGAATGTCCATATTTTCTTCATTTCCGGACTTGTCATGCCCCTTTATATCGTTATAATAGAAATGCTCCGCCAGATGCTGGAGCGTCAGAGGACCTTCTGGTCCTGTTGTTCTTTCAGCAGACATGCTGCATCCTCTTTCCGTCACTTGATATAAAATGAGGATAATACAAACTCAGTCAAAAAGCAAACCACGACATGCAGGATATCAAACAACGCATAACATAGGTTACTGTTCAGAGGCAATGTCATTTAGTTTAGAGATGAAAACCAGTCTAT
>JBJEMO010000116.1:0-1981 GCA_051879715.1 Bilifractor sp. | reverse complement strand
TTTTTTGAAAATGTCCCATCTTGTTATAAAACTTTGATGTATCACAATCATTTAGTTTTTTTCCTCCGCCATCTCATTGAGAACTTTCTGAAGTTCTTTCTCGTTATTAACTGAATAGATTCTGTCGCGCTTCCGCTCCCCAACCTTCATGCATGTGTAATGCTTTCCATATCTTTCAATGTAGATCTCTTCAGTGATCGCATCTTCATAAACTGTAATACTCTGCTTCTGATTGAAGCGGACTACCTCTCCATCGCTTGTTACTGCTGTATACAGACTGTTTCCCATTGAGAATACGTTGTTCCTGATCTGCCTCGGATACTCAGCTCTGAAGATTTTCGAAGAGTTGAAGTCAGCGGGTATTGGGCGGAACAGATCGTTCGGATCCTTCACCGGATATGAGAATTTCATATTCAGATAGAGCCGATATTTCCTGTTGAACCAGTCATTCAGAAAGTCATAGTTATGAGGAATTTTCCATCGAATCAAATCATTCGGGAGCCTCATCTGCGCGGTGCCGTTGTAGCGTTCCACACGTCCCTTTGCCTGGGAAGAATTGGCAAAGATCATCGTTACTCCCAGCTTATCCATCATTCTGGCAAACTGTGTCGGTGTACCTGCCTTAACGCTGCGAAATACTGAGAATTTATCCGAATACAGCGCTTCCGGAATACCGTAATTCTCCAGAACAAGCTTCATCATACGGGCATATCCGCGTGCACATTCTTCAGGCATGAAGTATCCTGCAAGCACTCTGGTACTGGCATCATCCACAGCTAGATGCAGTACATAGTCTCTTCCGTCATTGAACCAGTCGTAAGGAGTTCCATCAATCTGGACCAGTTCTCCCATATGTGCTCTTGGAGGCCTCGTTGAATGTGTGACGCGGGAGCCATCCATTCTGATCGGTTTATCTGCAGGGGACTTCCATCCTTCTCTGACAAACAGTTCACGGAACCAGGATTTGCTGCGTTCCTTCAGTCCATACTTCACCACGTCAGCTTCCATATCCTTGTTTCTGATGACGTCTTCCAGATAGATATCCCTGAATTGTGCTATGGTGATTGACGGATACGTCTTCTTAAGTTCCTCAAGGTACCCGATCTCTTGGTCAGAGGCAGTGGTTGCCGGCTTTTTTCCGGTATTGCCGTGAGTAAGGATAGCAGACGTATCCTTTTCCTTTCTTTCGGCAGACAATCGTTCAATCTGCTTCCTGCTGTAACCGCATTGATCAGCTATCCACTGGCATGTAATCTTTGGGTTTGAATCCCTCTGCTGCAGTAATTCCAGAGCCTTGACTTTGTCTTTGATCTTCTTCATCCGGATCACCTCCAGATGAATGCATTAGTTCGGAAGAGACATGAAATCAATGGGACATTTTCATTTGATCACGTGTGGGACATTTTCATTTAACTATGACACAGATGAAGTCTATTTGAAATATGCATGCGGGAAGGAGATTCTTTAAACATGGAATTTCCTTTTCTTTTTGCAAGAATATAAAGCCGTTTTTTTCTTGTCTAGGTGATCAATAATCAACTTGAAAGATGTAGCATAGCAGAAACATTCTAAATATTCGCTTCGCTTTGCCGGTTGTTATTTCTGAAATAATAAACTTTTTTAGGACATGTTGCCTAAGCAGAGTGAACACTGGAGATGTTGTTCACAATGATAATTGTCAGGTGTTAGAAGGAGATCGATCCCTCTTTTCAAAATCCATGGTTTCTGACGAATATGCTAGAATGTCCATGAGGGGAATTGCTGGCAGAGGCCAGAGAAAGGAATTCCTATGGACAAGATCATTTCCGGAATTTACTGCCGCGTTTTTCAGGCTGGGATGAAAGGAGCAGATTACTTTCTGGGTTACCGCATGCCGGACTACCTGGAAGGGGCAGGATGCCTGAAGCGATTGCCTGCACTGATCTGCTCGAAGGGCGCAGATCAGCTGCTGGTCGTCACGGACCCGAACCTCGTGAAGCTT